>JBJOIE010000140.1:0-4257 GCA_046047295.1 Actinomycetota bacterium
GTCACTGGTGACGGACCCGCGGTGGTCTTTCTAGGACGAACCGATGAGCCGCGCAAAGGTTTGGAAGTGCTACTGAGGGCTTGGCCCACGGTCATGGCCAAGCACGCTGATGCGCACCTCTACGTCCTTGGGCCCGGGGACATCGACAAAGACGTGCTGGCGCCTCTCGGAGAGTCTGCAGCATCAGTGAGCTTTATTGGCCGCGTTGATGATGGGGCTAAGGCAGCCGCGCTGCGCGCGGCGACGATCTACTGCGCTCCGCACACTGGCGGTGAGTCTTTCGGGATCGTGCTTGCAGAAGCGATGGCCGCGGGGGCGCCCGTGGTGGCCAGTGACCTTCCTGCCTTCACTCGCGTGCTCGAGGGAGGGGCCTCGGGGCAACTCTTCCCCGCGGGGGATTCAGATGCCCTCGCACTTGCCTTGAATCACCTACTGGGTGACGCGGAATTGCGCGAGCGCCTCGCATCGGCAGCGCGCACGCGGGTAAAGGATTTTGACTGGTCCACAGTGGTGGGGGAAGTCCTTGCCGTCTATGACAGCGTGCGCATTCCCGGTGAGCGGGTTGAAGAGGATTTGCGCGGACAGATTGTCGGGCGCATCCCAGGCAGTTCTCGATTGCGCAGACGGCGAACATGACAGGTTCGGAAATCGCGCTCATCAGCGCTGCGGTGATAGCCGTTATTGCGCTCACCTTGTACTTGACCATGACAGCGGGACGATTGGATCGCCTACATAAGCGGATTGATACCGCCACCTTGACGGTGGATGCTCATGCGCTTCGGCGTTCATCGGTGGCCCAAGAACTAGCCATGTCCGGTTTGCTCGACCCAGCGAGTGCGCTCCTGGTGGCTCAGGCGGCCCATGATGCCCGGGCAGGCAGCGAGTTCGCGGTGACCTCATCGGAGCGCGCCGCATTGGAAACAGATCTAACCCGAGCCCTTGACGCGGCACTGAGCGAAGAGGATGTACGCGAAGTGCGCTCAGACGAGGTGGGCGCGGCTCTCCTTACTGAACTGCAGGGAGCCTGCCTGCGGCTCGGCCTCTCTCGGCGGTTTCTCAACGATGCGGTACGTGCCTGCCGTCAAGTCAGGCGCCAACGCATGTCCCGCTGGTTCCACCTCAGCGGACACACGGGCTGGCCACTGACGAGTGACTGGGACGATTCCATGCCCGCCGGGCTGTCGGGATCGATTGGGGGCAGCAACGAACTCCGGTGAGCGGACTAGGCCCCGGGGCCTACGATGGTGGCCTAGTCATCGGGAGTGGAGCACAGGTGTCTGAGCAGCAAGTAGGAACCGAGCGGGTCAAGCGCGGCATGGCGGAAATGCTCAAGGGCGGCGTCATCATGGACGTGGTGGATGCGGAGCAGGCCAAGATTGCCGAGGATGCTGGCGCTGTTGCCGTTATGGCACTCGAGCGGGTTCCGGCAGATATCCGGGCCCAGGGTGGCGTGGCTCGCATGTCTGACCCAGACATGATCGAAGGCATCATCAACGCTGTCAGCATCCCTGTGATGGCCAAGGCGCGCATCGGACACTTTGCTGAGGCACAGGTGCTTCAGACCCTGGGCGTGGACTACATCGACGAGTCCGAGGTGCTCACCCCGGCTGATTACTCCAACCACATCGATAAGTGGAAGTTCACCGTTCCCTTCGTCTGCGGTGCCACGAATCTTGGTGAAGCCCTTCGCCGCATTAATGAAGGAGCGGCGATGATTCGCTCCAAGGGCGAAGCAGGTACCGGTGACGTATCTAATGCGGTCACGCATATGCGCGTCATCCGTGGTGAAATCAATCGCTTGCGTTCTATGGCCAAGGATGAACTCTTCGTTGCCGCCAAGGAACTCCAAGCTCCCTACGATCTTGTGGTTGAGGTTGCCGAGCGCGGAGAACTTCCCGTTGTGCTCTTTACCGCAGGTGGAATCGCTACACCAGCCGATGCGGCCATGATGATGCAGCTCGGTGCTCAGGGTGTGTTCGTGGGATCGGGCATCTTCAAGAGCGGTGACCCGGCGAAGCGCGCTGATGCAATTGTGCAGGCCACAAATCACTTCGACAATCCTGATGTGGTTGCAAAGGTTTCTCGCGGGCTCGGTGAAGCCATGGTGGGCATCAACGTTGCCGATATTCCCGTGCACCACCGCCTCGAAGATCGCGGCTGGTAATGACGGCCCCGCAGGTCGGGGTCTTAGCGCTCCAAGGTGACGTGCGCGAACATATCCGCGCCTTAGAGGCTGTTGGTGCCCGTGCAAAAACCGTTCGATCGATTGATGATCTAACGAGTGTTGATGCGCTTGTGCTCCCAGGTGGGGAATCCACCACTATTTCCATGCTCGCCGTTCGCGATCAACTAATGGAGCCTTTACGCGAAGCGCGGCGATCGGGAATGCCCATGTATGGCTCCTGCGCCGGCATGATCCTCCTCGCTGATTCAGTTCTTGATGGACGCGCCGACCAACAAACCATTGGCGGCCTTGACATCGTGGTCCGCCGAAACGCTTTCGGGCGACAGGTGGATTCCTTCGAAACCTCCTTAGAAATGCCACTACTCGGGGAGCCTGATTTCCACGCGGTGTTCATCAGGGCCCCGTGGGTGGAATCCGTGGGCGATTCGGTCGAGCCACTTGGAGTGATCGACGAGGGCGAGCGCGCAGGTACCATCGTGGCCGTTCAGCAGGATTCGCTCCTGGCGACGAGTTTTCATCCCGAGCTCACCGCCGATACCCGGATCCATCAGTACTTCGTGGACAAGGTTGTTCACGCCTAGTTTCAGATGTGAGTAGAAAAGAGAAAGGCAACGCATGAGCGGGCATTCCAAATGGGCCACAACCAAGCACAAGAAGGCTGTGATTGATGCGCGGCGTGGAAAGCTATTTGCGCGTCTGATCAAGAACATTGAAGTGGCCGCCCGGCAAGGTGGTGGAGACCCTGACGGCAACCCCACCCTCTACGACGCAATCCAAAAGGCACGCAAGAGTTCCGTGCCGCTCGACAACATCGAGCGCGCGGTGAAACGTGGTTCTGGCACCGAAGCCGGAGGAGCCGATTGGCAGACCATCATGTACGAGGGATATGGCCCCAATGGGGTAGCGGTCCTCATCGAGTGTCTGACCGATAATCGCAATCGTGCTGCCGGCGAGGTTCGCGTTGCGATGACACGCAATGGCGGCTCCATGGCAGATCCAGGGTCCGTCTCCTACATGTTTAGCCGCAAAGGAGTCGTCATAGTTCCGAAGGCTGACGGGGTTTCTGAGGATTCACTTCTCGAAACGGTTCTGGAAGTGGGTGCGGAGGAAGTCAACGATCTGGGTGAGTCATTCGAAATCGTTTCCGAGGCCGGCGATGTGGTTGCCGTTCGTACCGCACTCCAGGAAGCGGACATGGACTATGAGTCAGCAGAGGCCACCTTCCTTCCCAGTGTGACCGTGCCGCTCGACGAAGATGGTGCCCGCAAGGTATTTCGCTTGATTGAAGCTTTGGAAGACAGCGACGATGTGCAAAATGTCTATGCCAACTTCGATGTGAGCGATGAAGTGATGGAGAGCGTGGGCTAATGAGTTCCTCCGTTGGCACGCAGATGCGTGGCTGGGACGCAGCAACTTTTCGTGCGGCCAGCGGTGACCCGTCCATGCGCTCGACAGTGGTGGCGGTAGCGGTTCTCGAAAGTGCACCTGATTGGCAGCGGCTGATGCAACGCATGGAGCGTCTCACCCGTTTCGTGCCGGCATTGCGAATGCGTCCCCTCTATGGAGTGCTCGGGCTCAGTGCCCCACGATTGGCCCCGGATCCCGATTTTGATCTCAGTGTGCACGTGCATCGGTATCGATTGCCCGATGGCGCGGGTTGGACGGACCTGTTAGCCGACGTGCGCAGAATGAGCTTGACCGATTTCGACAGGAACAGACCGCTATGGGAAGCGATTCTCATTGAGGGCTTACCCAATGGTGAGGCTGCCTTCTGTTTGAAACTTCATCACTCCATCGCCGATGGTCAGGCCACCGTAATGATGGCGCTTTCACTTTTCGAACTTGCCCCTGAAGGCAATCCCGATGAGCCGTTGCCCCCCGAGCCGCCGATTGCCAAAGACGCTGACGCTGCCGATGTGTTCATGGCGAACACCACGGATAACCTGGCCAAACTTCGCGGTGCTGCGGAAGAAAGTGCACGGGCACTCTTTGGCCTTGCCAAAGGCACGCTTGAAGATCCGGTAGGAACCTGGCGCACGGCCTTTGGCTCGCTGGCGTCACTCGGCCGCGTA
>JBJOIE010000141.1:0-2944 GCA_046047295.1 Actinomycetota bacterium
ACCGTGCCGTGTAACCGCATATGCGTAACCCTACGGCCATCCACTACCGTTGTGGCCCTTGGCGAGGTGGCAGAGCGGCCGATTGCAGTCGCCTTGAAAGCGACCGAGGGGAAACTCTCCGGGGGTTCAAATCCCTCCCTCGCCGCCAAAGTAGGGGCGTGGGATTTGGGAACTGCGCAGCAGTGGTTCCCTCCCTCGCCGCGGAGGTGTAAATGACGGTGGGCGGGCTCAGTGTTGAGCAACTGATCCTGCTCATCGTCATTGACATCCTGATCGTGGTGGCTATCTCCGTGGTGGCCGGTGCCACCGCACCGCGCTGGCCAGACTCCAGACTCGATCAGGACACCTTTCTCCTGCGGAGCCTGCCCTGGGAAACGTCTGGATATTTTCGTGCTCTGCGGGTGAGGGTGTTCGCTCAATATCTACCGGAACTCGGTTCGGCGTTTGGTGGAGTAAGTAAGCGGGAACTTGGTGGCAGTGGAACTCCTGCCTATCAGCGTTATCTGATGGAAGTGCGCAGGGCTGAATACGTGCACTGGATTTCAGTATTTAGTTGGGTTCCTCTCGTGCTCTTCAACCCGTGGTGGCTGGTGCTGATCTTCGCCGTGTTGCTCAGTGTGGGGAATGCCCCGTTTCTGTTGATCTTGCGCCACAATCATCAACGCTTGGTTCGCATAATCGCTACAACATCAAGGAATCGCGATGCCTGATTATGGCGTGAGATCAATGGTGGGCGAACTCGCCCGAGTTGCCGTGCGGCCACCCTCGTTGCGTGGTGATTACACGGTGGCGCACTGGACGCAGCCCCTGGATCTTGATCTATTGCTTGAACAGCACGCGGCGTTCGTTGGGTTGCTTTCGCGTCTTGGTTGTGACGTGACGGTGCTGGATCCGGTGGACGATATGCCGGATGCCATCTTCACCTATGACCCAGCTTTCGTGGTGAGTGATGGAGTCATCGAACTGCGCGGTGCGAAAGCAGTGCGCGCAGGCGAGCCACCGCTCCTTGCCGCCGAGTTGGCTGACCTGGGAATTCCGGTGATCGGTCGGTTAACGGGGAACGCCACCGCGGACGGTGGTGACATGTTCTGGCTCGATGACTCAACCCTTGCGATAGGGCGTGGTTATCGCACGAACCAGGAAGCAATCAACCAGATCGCAGATCTGCTGCGCCCTGCAGGTATCGCCGTGGAGCGATTCGATCTGCCACATGATCAGGGGCCGGAGTACTGCCTGCACTTGATGAGTGTGGTGTCACCGGTGCGCGAGGATCTCGCGGTGGTCTATGAGCGCCTGGCCCCGGTGGCGCTGTTGCAGGCACTCGCCGCGCGGGGTATTGACATGATCAACGTGCCCGATGAGGACTACACCTCACTTGGCTGCAACGTTTTGACCATCCGCCCGGGCGAGGTGGTCATCGCCGAAGGTAATGAGGCCACGGCTCAACTGCTGCGTAATCACGGCGTGCGGGTACATACATATGCCGCGAGTGAAATAAATAAAGGAGAAGGCGGGCCCACGTGTTTGACCCGCCCCCTCCTGAGGCGCTAGCTGTTCTTAGAAGGTGCTCGCGTCAATGACAAAGCGGTAGCGCACGTCACTGTTGACCACGCGCTCCCAAGCCTCGTTGATCTTCTCCGCAGGGATCACTTCCACATCCGAGCCGTAGCCATGTGCGGCGCAGAAATCGAGCATCTCCTGGGTTTGACCGATTCCACCGATGTTGGAACCCGCGAGGCGCCGCCGCTGCTCGGCGAGGCTGAAGGTGCTGACCTTGATCGGCTCATCGGGTAGCCCGACGCAGATCATGGTGCCGTCGGTATCGAGTAAGCCGAGCATCTTGTCCATGTCAATGGGAGCGGAGACCGTGTTCAAGATGATGTCGAAGGAGTTCTTCGCCTTCTCCATGGCATCTTCATCGCTCATCAGCAGGAAGTGATCAGCACCCAAACGAAGCGCATCGTCTTTCTTGCCGGGTGAGTGACTGATCAGCGTGACATCGGCACCCATGGCGTGGGCGTGCTTGACGCCCATGTGACCGAGGCCGCCGAGACCCATCACCGCAACGCGCTTACCTGGGCCTGCACCCCACTCCTTCAACGGCGAATACGTGGTGATTCCGGCGCAGAGGAGCGGAGCTGCCTCATCGAGCTCGATTCCATCGGGGATATTGAGCACGTAGTCCTCATCAACAACGATGTCTGAGGAGTAGCCGCCGTAGGTGGGCGTACCGTCATAGAAACGACCGTTATAGGTGGGGACGAAGATCTTCTTGCAGTAGTTCCCCAGGTTCTTCTGGCAGTTGTCACACTCACCGCAAGCTTCTACGAAAACACCCACTCCCACGCGGTCGCCCACGGCGAACTTGCTTACCTCCGGACCCACGGCCGTGACGATCCCAGCGATCTCATGACCGGGAACCATCGGGAAGATCGAGGTGAACCACTCTTCGCGCGCTTGGTGAATATCTGAGTGGCAGATGCCCGAATACTTAATCTCGATTGCCACATCCTTGGGGCGCAACTCACGGCGCTCGATGGTGGTGGGCTCCAGCGGTGCTGATGGGCTAGCGGCTGCGTAGGCGCGGGCTTCCATGATCATCTCCTCCATTTGGTCTGGTAATCCTGCCAGGGTCACGCCGTAGTTGCATGGCCGGAGCCTTCTGCGATTATGTGCCCCGCGGGGCGGCCCCGCCAAGACACGTGAGGATCGACCATGGCGGAAACGCTTGCTATGCAGGGCGCACCACGCGAGGTGCGTGTTGGGGTGATCGGTGCGGGCTGGATGGGTCACGTACACGCCCGGGCATTCGCGCGTTTGCGTCATCACTCACCAGAACTCGGTGTTGCTCCCGTAGTGGTGGCGGTGGCCGATTCCATTCCGGGCCAACTGGAGGATTTCTCCCAACGCCATGGAGTGAGCAAGACGTATGCAGATTGGCGCG
>JBJOIE010000142.1:0-6451 GCA_046047295.1 Actinomycetota bacterium
GTGGGTAGTGCCACCTCAACTGTTGTGGGTTGCGGTCCGATTGAATTCAATCGCACGGGTGCAACCAATCCCTTCGGAACCTCGGGAATTCCGGTTCCACCAAGGATGCGTAGGTTGACGAACAAGGTCACGTCCGAGCGCGGGGTGTCACTGGAAACACTCAAGCGTACGCGAGGAGATCCGACAATCGACGTGCTGGCGTCGAGCGGCTGGGAGGTGAAGAGGGCGCTTTGATTGGGCAGGGGAAAGTTGAGGAAAGCCCCAGCGGCCCCGGACAATGCGCCCAATCCCGGAAGGGAGGAGACCGCTGCAGGTACCCCTCCGGCCGGCGCCAGAATTTGCTGGGTTTCGGTCTCCAGTTTGATTGTGAGCGGTGTGGTGGCGAAGACCCCTGGGTACTCCGGAGCCGAGTAGACGCTTACTTCTCCGGCAGCTCGATCACTGAAGGCAGAACGTTCTACGGTGGAAACTTCGAAGGTGAGTGGCACGGGTGAGCCATCGCGTAAGTATGCATTGAACCAATCTGCCGTAAGTGATTGAAGGCGATCGGTCTCGCTGATGCCACCGTCATGGCCGCCTGCATGCCAGACCACCTTCACGGGAACCTCAGGGTGAGCCGTACGAATTTGCTCTGCGTTCGCGTCCGTCTCACTCAGTGGGAAGAGTGAATCGGATTGGCCGCCACCGAGCAGGGTCGGTGCCGTGATTCGATCGGTGATGGATACCGGGGATGAAGCCCACATGAGCTCGCGCGACTCGGGTTCAACCACGCCCCTGCTCGCCGCCTCGCTATATGCAGTGCACCATGCGGGCGTGAATCGCCCACACGTGTTGACTTCGCCGGAAGTTTGTTCCAGCCCAGAACTGAAGAACAATCCCGCCCACAGTTCCTTGTACACGCCTACCGACTTGCTGCCGATGACTGATTGCCCAAACAGTGAACGTTCCAAGTTGTTCCACGTTATATCAGCGGCCACTGCGTCAACGCGCGGGTCGTAACCAGCAGCCAGGAGTGCGAGTGCGCCTCCGTATGAGCCTCCGGCGATCCCTACGCGTGGATCACCGGGTGCGTCTTGCACGATCCCGTCCAAATCAGCAAGGTAATCGATGATCCGCGATGCATCGGCAACCTCAAACTCCGGTGAGTTCATCGAAATTTGACCACTTGATGCACCGAAACCACGTGCGGAATACGTCAAGACTGCGAATCCGCGCTCTACTAGGTAGGTCGCGTCCTGTGCAACGGACGCCTTGCTACCACCGAAACCATGGGCAACGATTACTGCAGGTGCAGGTGTCTGGTCAGGCAGATAGAGGTCCGCCTCGAGTGAGACTGGTACAGGTTCAGTAGCGCTGGTAGGTCCACCAGGAATCGTGATGGGTGTGACCGCAGCGTTTGCGGGGGCGAGAAGGGAAACCTGGCTACCGAGGAGGAGCAGCAACCCCAGCAGCCAGCGCATATTTCAAGGATATGGGGGTATCAGAAATGTGGCAGAGTGAGGAAATATCACGGATTTTCTGATGCCACCTAGGCACGTGTGCGAGTAGCGCGCACCCACAGGTAGTCCTGCGTATCGCTATCTGTGCGCACATGAACTTGGTCACGCCACTTGGTGATGGTGAAATCACTTCCGAAGAGGGTGGTGAAGTCTTCGAGCGATTGTCTGCGCACGGGTAACCCAGCGCACATCTGCGGGCCGCTCGGGCTAAATCCCCCAATGACTACCACGGATCCCAGATGAGTGGCTACGCGTAAGGCACGCGCATAGTGATCGCGCTCTTCATCGGTGAGCAGGAAGTGCAAAACGGCCCTGTCATGCCACAGCCCGTAGGTCCGGTCGGGCATCCAGCTCACGATGTTCGCGGTCATCCATGTGACGTGAGCTGCCCGCTCACCGAGCCGTTGCTGTGCAATGGCCAGGGCTACTGCCGACCAGTCGAGAACACTCAGGTCGCTCCAACCCCGATCGAGCGCCTCATCTATCCACACTGAGGCACCCCCGCCGATATCGATCGCCGGTGTTGAGATCGAAGTATCGCCAATGAGTTGCCAGCTTGGATCGGCACTCGATTGGTACCAACCTCGTTGGGTGTGATCACCGGTGAAAGCGTTATCCCAATGTGAGGATGTCATTTACCAATCCCTCAAGAGTTGCTTGCGCGTTCCCCGCGCTTGGTCGTACCTACTTAGCTCGTTTGTCCTGCGGCAAGGGCCAGCAATGTGGGATCGGAAAAAGCGCTTTCCACCACGGTTCCATTAATCAAGACCGTTGGGGTTCCCTGCACACCACGGGCAAAACCGGCCTGGGTGGAGATAGCCGCAAATGGCACGAAGCGCTCCTCTTCGATGCAGGCGATGCTTGCATCACCCGCGCCGAGTTCCCTCGCGAGATCAGAAAGAACCTGCGTGGCGAATTGAGTGGGAGGTTCACTGGGATCGGCGCTGGCGAAAATGGATGCATTAAATGACACGAATGTTTCCACACCATCACCTTCAAGAACGCAGGCTGCCGCACTAGCCGCACGGGCAGAAGCCCCTGGCGGTTGAAGGTCTTGGCTGGTTTCGCCGAGGAAGGCCAAGTTGTACTGCTTCACCATCAGGCCTGAACTCGGTTCCAGGGCGCGTTGAATGAGCGAGGTACCAATTTCACTCTCCCAGCGCTGGCAGTAGGGACACTGATAATCCACGTATACCTCGACCACGTTCGCTGCATTGGGATCGCCGATCAGGATTGCGCCGGCTGCGTCTGCGCCCACGGGAGCGATTGCACCTTCTGGGAACTGCGGCGCCTGTGATTGCACCTGGGGGCGGGCGGGCTCACCAGCTGGCGCCGGTGATTCCGGGGATGGTGCCTGCGTCTGCGCCTCAGCGGCTTTGCTACTGAGGTCTTCTACCTGCGCGGTCAGCGCTGACACTTCTGAGCGCAGCGAACCAATGCTGAGAACCATGCCGCCCACGAGCAGTAGGAGGAGGACAACGATGGCAACCAATAGGCCTTGGACCGCACGAAGGCCAGACGATTGCGTTTTGGCCGTGCCGGCCGCGGTTGCTGGTGCCTGATGTGGATATCCCACAACTGCATGCGTGGCGGGTGCAGGTGACTCCGGTGCGGTGGTCTCATCATGCTGCTCAGTCATGTCCTCAGACTACGGCGATGCACCTGACATGGGAGCGCCGCATGCGGTTGTATCTCCCCATGGCAGATGAGCAGACAACGGAATCGAAGTCCACGATTCGCGACATCAGATTCAGTCCGCGGAATGTGTGGAAAGTCGGGCTCGTTGTTGGTGGATTGATCGCGCTGTTCTTACTGATCAAGTTCGTCCTGGAAGACGGCGGGGGAGTTCTCTTCACTGTGCTCATGGCATGGTTCACCGCACTCGCCATGGCTCCGCTCGTTGCCTGGCTGTCCCAGTGGATGAAGCGCGGTCTTGCCACATTGATAGTTATGGTCGCTGGACTCCTCGCGGTGGTTCTATTCCTCCTCGCCTTTGGCAATCTGCTGGTCAGTCAGTTGGTTTCGCTCGCTTCGGCCGTTCCTGGCGTGATTGATCAAGCATTTGCCGCTGTCAACCAACGCCTGGGTACGAGTTATCAGGTTGGCGATGTACTTGATTTGCTGGACGTGGAAACCGCCGACATGGCGCGATACGCAGGTGAGGCAGCCCTTGGAGTCCTTGGATTCATCACATCGCTGGTGGGGAGTGTTTTCAGCATCTTCACCTTCGGGCTTTTCCTCTTCTATTTCTCAGCGGACCTTCCACGCTTTCAGCGCTGGGTGGTAAGCCTCTTCCCCGCGAAGGGTCAGGAAATTGCCCTGAATGTTTGGCGTCTTACCTCCCAGAAGACCGGAAACTACATCGGTGCACGCGTGATCCTTGCTTCGATCAGCTCGGCCTTCAGCGCCATTGTTTTCGTGCTCATCGATATGCCCTACTGGTTGCCGTTGGCACTGTGGACGGGCATCGTGGCCCAATTTGTTCCCACAATCGGCACCTACATATCCATCGTTCTGCCGGTGCTTGTTGGCCTACTTAGTCCCAACCCGTGGATAGGTGTGATGGCACTTGCCTGGGCGATCCTCTATCAGCAGGTAGAAAACCTCACCATCGAACCTCGCATCAGTGCTCGTGCCGTGGATGTGAACCCGGCGGTGGCCTTCGGGGCGGTTCTGCTCGGCGCCTCGCTGTTCGGCGTTGCAGGAGCATTTTTGGCCATTCCGGTCACCGCGATGCTTCTCGCTCTCCTCGAGATCTATGGAAAGCGTTATGAATTGGTAGAGCGAGAAGCAGCGGTGGAACCCTGAGCTTTACTCTCTTTCGGAGCCCGCAACCAGGCGTTCGGGTGCTTCTTGGGCAGACCGAGTCAGTTTCCAAATTGCCACCGCTACGAGAGCACCAATGAGTGGCGCCACGATGAACAGCCACACCTGTTGCATGGCCACGCCACCCTCGAATAGTGCTGGTCCGAGTGATCGAGCAGGGTTGACCGAAGTTCCTGTCAGCGGAATTCCCACGAGGTGTACGAGGGTGAGGGTGAGACCGATCGCGATTCCGGCGAAACCAGGAGCAGCCACGCGTTCTGTGACCAGCAAGATCACGAGCACGAAAGCTGCAGTAAGAACAAGTTCCAAAACGAAGGCACCCGCCATGTTGATGGCCCCATTGTCATAGCTATTGGTGCCGAGGGCTCCGGTGTAGTCGGTGACGCCGAAGCTGCTGACAAAGAGTTTTAGGAGAGCACCAGCGGCAATTGCGCCTAGGAACTGTGCGATCCAGAAACCAACCGCTTCACTGGTGGGCATCCGCCGCCCAACAAGCATGGCCAGAGTGACCGCGGGATTCACGTGTGCACCCGAAATCGGTCCGAATGCGTAAGCAATGCCCAGGAGCACGAGTCCGAAGGCGAGGGCAACTCCGACAACTCCCGAGCCCGGACCTGCCTTATCTGCGCCAACGAGTGCTGCGATGCCAAAGATTGCTGTGCCTACTGCGAGGAAAACTAACAGGAATGTGCCGACGAATTCCGCGATCAATTTGCGCGTGTTCATATGTCTCCTCCATACGAGTGTGTGCAGAAGTTACCGAGGGAAGCATCCCAAATTAAGTTGCCTCGCCAATGGGCGCCGAAACACCGGGCAATCCGGGTTCTTCACTCCAAGGTGTTCCGGTACATGGTGACGGTCACCGCCACGAGCACCCCGGCCATCAAGCCGGCACCGATGAAAACCCAACTCAACGCATCCCAGCCGATGGCCAGGCCTCGCACGAAACCTGCGCCGAGGAACATCACCAGGGCGAAGGACTGTAAGAAAATGGCGAATCGAAATTTGCGCCGCTCGCTGTCTATAGAGCGACTCATTTTGGTGCCTCTCTATGTACATGTCCTGGTGTCTTGATAGTTACAGAGGCCATCGTTTGGACGGAGAGCTCCACGTCATCTCCGGCGGTGCAACTGAGAATGTGACCACCTCCCGTCCGATCGGCCGTGAGTCCATGCAGATGGAGACCATCTTGGCCCACACCTTTAGCGTCGGATCCCTGCCGGAAGCCAACGAGAACGGCACGCTGACCGTCGAGCGGGAAAATTGTTTGCTCGGCGATGGTGGTGGCAAGGGGCTGGAATGGTGGCGGATCTGCGGTGACGCTGCGGGCAGTGAGGTTTCGGAACGTGCCGCGAACTCGCACGGCGACGATTCCTTGATCGCTGCCCTGTGCTGCGTTGATCAGTGGAATGAGCGCCGAGCACTCCGTGCCCGGAGGCACCGGCACGCTCACTTGGGGTGTAAAGCGGGTTGCCTGGAAGAAGGGTGTTGATTCGGTCCCGGATATCGGCGTGGGTGTGCCGTCCGGGCGGACGCGATACGCCTGGCCTCCCACCATCACCAGCTCACCATCAAGGTTCGCGAATGTGCCGAGCCCGAATGTCTGATCGGTGCGCACACTGTTGATCGGTAGCAGGCCCGTGAAGTCTGGTTGCACTAGATAGTCATAGGTCCCCACCTGCACTAGCGTCCCCGGCTGCCCTGGGGGATTTGCTCCGGCTGGCTGGGCGGCCATGGTGAACATGGCAGCAAGCCCAACAGCAAGAGTCACTCGAGTTGTGCGCACGGTGAAGCATCTCATGTACGGGACTGGGTAGGTTCGCGCCATGCTCAGCATCCAGGATCAGCTCTTTCCATCTCTGACGTGTTTTGGCTGCGGACCAGCCAATACTCATGGTCTTCAAATCAAGAGTTATGCAACCCCAGAGGGAGTGACGGGGGTCTTCATTCCGCGGCCCGAACATGACAACGGTCTCGGGGTTCTCAACGGTGGAATCGTGGCAACGTTGCTCGATTGCCATGGCGGTGCCGCGGTCATGTGGCACGACTTCGAACTCAGTGGTGAGCGGGATCGCATATGGGTGACAGCAGGGCTGGATATCCGCTACCGGCGCCCAAGCCCCCTG
>JBJOIE010000143.1:0-3951 GCA_046047295.1 Actinomycetota bacterium
CGATTTTCGCCGATGCATCGATGCCGATGACCTTGCGCGACCGATCTTGACCAGCAAAGCCCGCGATCATTCCGCCCTGGGTGCTACCGGTAACGGAGCACACCACGATGGTGTCGAAGAAGACCCCGAGTTCCTTTTCTTGCTGCTCCACTTCATATGCCCAGTTGGCAAATCCCAGACCACCGAGACGGTGATCTGATGCTCCGGCGGGAATCGCGTAGGGGGTTCCTCCGCGAGCAACCACGTCTTCGAGGGCTTGCTTCCAGGAATCACGGAATCCGATATCAAATCCGGCCGGATCCAGACGAACCTCGGCTCCCATGATGCGCGAGAGCAGGATGTTGCCCACCTTGTCATTGACCGAATCCGGCCAATCCACCCAGGCTTCTTGAACCAGCACGGCCTTCATGCCGATCTTGGCCGCAACCGCCGCCACCTGACGAGTGTGATTTGACTGCACGCCACCGATGGATACGAGAGTGTCAGCGCCCTGCGCGATGGCGTCGGGAACCAAATACTCCAACTTGCGCGTTTTATTTCCGCCATACGCGAGCCCACTGTTCACGTCTTCACGCTTGGCCCAGATTCGAGCACCGCCCAAGTGCTCAGAAAGGCGGTCCAAAGGATGGATCGGCGACGGACCGAAGAGCAACGGGTAGCGAGGGAAATCAGCGAGTGCCATGCCCTAATCCTGGCTGGTGCCTGTCGGCTAGACTCACCAGGCTCGCAAAGCGGGTGCTCGGGGTGTGGCGCAGCTTGGTAGCGCGCTTCGTTCGGGACGAAGAGGCCGTGGGTTCAAATCCCGCCACCCCGACTCTTTCTTCACGACCATCGTCGTGGAGAGGAGCACATAAGGAGCAGTTATGGCAGTCGATCCGGACTCGCCACCTGCCATCCCCAGCCGGCGCCCAGCACGCGCTGATCTTGGCCCCACCACCCGCAAGTACGTGGCATCCATGGGCTGGTGGTCCGTTAATTTCCACACGCACATCTCCCTGGTGAATAAATACGTATACGTGGAAGTACCCAAGGCCGGGTGCGGAACGATGAAGGCCACCCTCGGTGCCCTCGAGGGTGCGCGGATGAATCCCATGCACGCCCAACGCTTCCGGGATACCCCACATAACGGAATGCGATCAGGGGCGCACGTGCGCCCGTACCAACTTCCGGTGGAGATGCTCGAGGAGGTGTTCACCTCTCCGAACTACCAGCGGTTCACCGTGGTGCGCGATCCCGCCTCACGTGCGCTCAGCGGTTACCTAGAGAAGATCCGGCAAGATCTCCCGCAGGCCGGACCTATCGCCGGTGTTCTCGAGCAGCGCACGGGAGTTCGCCCAAAGGGCGCAGACATCTCGCTCGAAGAGTTTCTCAGTGTGATCGGAGAGATGAACTCCAGGGATCAAGATGCCCACTGGCGCAGACAAACCGATCACATCGGTTACGGCATCATTGATTACACAGCGATCATTCATCTTGAGGATCTTGATCAGTCCTGGCCACGCATCGCCGAACTCACGTCAACCCCTGATCTGAGTGAATCCTTCTACTGCAAGTTCTCTACGGGAGCGGCAACCAAGAAGGATGAGTACTTCACGCCCAAGACCCATGAGTTGGTGCGCCAGATCTACCAGCGCGATTACGAACTTCTCGGATATTAGTTACGCAGTTATTCACTACGCCTTGGCGGCAACGAGTTCGGCGATTTGCACCGCATTGAGGGCAGCGCCCTTGCGAAGGTTGTCACCGCTCACGAAGAGTGCAAGCCCCCGCCCATCGGCCACGGTCTGATCAGCACGGATACGCCCCACGAAGGACGGATCCTGCCCGGCTGCCTGCAATGGCGTGGGCACATCAGTCAGCACCACGCCCTCAGCAGACGCCAGGATCTCTTCGGCCTGCTCGGGGCTCAACGCGGAGTCAAATTCGGCATTGATGGCAAGTGAGTGACCTGTGAACACGGGAACACGAACACACGTTCCCGAAACGAGCAGTTCAGGTATGCCAAGGATCTTGCGGCTTTCGTTACGCAGCTTCTGCTCTTCATCGGTTTCCAAGGAACCATCGGCAACCACAGAACCGGCCAGTGGCACTACGTCGAAGGCGATGGTGCGCACGTATTTCTTTGGCTCGGGGAAACTCACCGCAGATCCGTCATGGGCCAACTTCTCATAGGGCTGATCGGCAACGGCGCGCACCTGCGAGGCAAGTTCCTCCACACCAGCGAGACCGGAGCCCGATACCGCTTGATAACTCGAGACAACAAGTTTGCGCAGGCCCGCCTTCTTATGCAGCGGCATGAGAACAGGCATCGCAGCCATCGTGGTGCAGTTGGGATTGGCAATGATTCCCTTGGTGGCAGTGGCAATAGCTTCGGGATTGACCTCACTCACCACCAGGGGAACATCAGGATCCATCCGCCAAGCCGAGGAGTTATCGATCACGATCGCTCCGGCCTCAGCAAACTTTGGCGCCCACTCCTTTGACGTGGATCCACCCGCCGAGAACAGGGCGATGTCGATGCCGCTGAGATCAGCGGTGGCGATGTCTTCCACCACGATGTCTTCACCCTTCCACGGCAGGGTGCTTCCGGCTGAGCGCGCGGAGGCGATGTAGCGCATCGAAGCGATTGGGAAATTACGTTCCTCGAGCAGAGTGCGCATCACGCCACCCACCTGCCCGGTGGCGCCGACAACGGCAACGTGCATGGGGCGGGTCATCGGCCGGTTCCTGCGTAGACCACGGCCTCACCATCGGCATCCAGGCCGAATGCGGTGTGGATTGCCTGAACGGCACGAGCGGCATCATCAGCGCGCGTAACAATCGAAATTCGAATCTCTGAGGTGGAAATCATCTCCACGTTGATACCCGCATCTGCGAGTGCACTGAAGAAGTCCGCCGAGACACCGGGGTGCGAACGCATACCTGCACCCACAAGGGAAATTTTGGCGATACCGTCATCAACGATCAGTGACTCAAAGCCGATGTCACCGGAGCGATCATTGAGCGCCTGCATGGCGGTCTGCACAGACCCTTGCGGGCAGGTGAAGGTCACGTCAGTGCGGCCGGTACTCGCCGCAGAAATGTTCTGCACGATCATGTCCACGTTCACGCTGGCATCGGCCAGTGCGCGGAAGATCGCGGCGGCCTCGCCCGGCTTATCGGGAACGCCCACCACGGTGATCTTGGCATCGTTGAGGTCTGCGGCAACGCCGGAGATGATCGGTTGTTCCATTGCTTTTCCTTCTGCGATAGCTGCCGCGAGGGCTTCTGGTGAAAGCACCCAGGTGCCCTCTTTGGTGGAAAACGATGAACGAACATGAATAGGCAAATTGAAGCGACGCGCGTACTCCACGCAACGCAGGTGCAAGACCTTGGCCCCCACCGCCGCAAGTTCCAACATCTCTTCATAGGTGATGAAGGGAACGTGGCGCGCCGCACTCACCACACGCGGATCCGTGGAAAACACCCCATCCACATCGGTGTAGATCTCGCACACATCGGCACCGAGGGCGGCCGCAAGTGCCACCGCTGTGGTGTCGGATCCGCCACGGCCCAGGGTGGTCACGTCTTTGGTGTCTTGGGCCACGCCTTGGAAGCCGGCCACGATGGGGATGGCCCCCTGCTCAATTGCCTCGCTGATGCGCCCCGGTGAAACATCGATAATCCTCGCGGCGCCGTGCTTGCTATCGGTGATCAACCCTGCCTGTGAGCCGGTGTAGGAACGTGCTTCGGCGCCGAGATCATGAATGGCCATGGCCAGGAGGGCCATGGAGATCCGCTCACCGGCGGTCAGGAGCATGTCGAGTTCACGGGCGGGTGGAAGTGGGGAAACCTGGTTAGCAAGATCGAGGAGCTCATCGGTGCTATCGCCCATGGCCGAGACAACAACTACAACGTCATTGCCGGCCTTCTTCGTATCGACGATCCGGCGCGCAACGCGCTTGACACTGG
>JBJOIE010000144.1:0-4227 GCA_046047295.1 Actinomycetota bacterium
TATTCCGCGAGCCATGCGAGCGATCTTGAGCGTGTTTCCACTGGATACCTTCATCGAGCGCCCGCTTGAGCGGATGGAAGTCAACGACGATCCCAGCGAGTTCACTCGCGTCCAAGCCGAAGTCCTGGAGATCGCCCGAGCAATTGAGAACCCGCAACTTGAATTCGGTGTTGTTTCCCGCCTCAACTTCTACGAGCGAGCGAAATCGTGCTTTGCGGTGGTACATACCCTGGAAAGCGCGCCCTACAGCTGTTTCATCCTCCATAAAGGGGTCTGCTGAGAACTCGGCGCTCGTCTGGGCGGTAGTGTTCCTGGGTTCCGATGGGGTCGCTAGCTCAATGGTAGAGCTGCGGACTTTTAATCCGTAGGTTCGGGGTTCGAGCCCCCGGCGACCCACTTATGTGGAGTTACGCACTCCCTGAATCGTCACCATGGTGCTTACGTGAGATTTCTTGTTGCAGCGTTGTGACGAGGGATTTCAGTTCACTGATTTGATCGAGAACCTCTTGATTCGGATCACTGTCCCCTTGGCGACGTCTCGCGAGCGAGGCAGCCACCGTTGCAGTGACCGTACTCAGCACGCTGATTCCGAAGAACATGATCATCACGGCAAAGAACCTGCCGAGATCAGTGACCGGAACGAAGTCGCCGTAACCAACGGTGGTGATGGTTTCGAATGACCACCAGACGGCATCGCCCAGACTGACGATCTCGGCTCCAGCGGCACCACGTTCTGCATTCAGCACCATCAAGCTTCCTACCCACACGATGAGCAGGACGGCGATGATGCCGGTGGCAATGCCACCACCAGTGATGATGCTTCCCGTCTTGCCCCGAGAGAGAATCCCATTTGCCGTGAATGCGCGCAGGGCGCGCAAAGCTCGAAGTTGTGGGATGACCACGGTGATGGTGTCTAGCCAGTTGCGCTTGAAGAAATGCCTCTTTACCGGATCTACGGCAAAGCGAAATGCCAAATCTAGGGCGAAGAGCACCCATAAGAGGTAACCGAAGAGTTCGAGATAGAGGAACCAGCGCTCCTTCGGATAGAACCAGATTGATTGAGCGGTGTAGGTGAAGAGATAGACAAGGGCCAGACCAGATAGCAGGCCTGTTGTTCGAGCTTCGTATCGCCGAAGGAAGGCCTGGCGCTTGAGTTGTTCCGGGGTGAGCGGCTTGTCCTCCTTGGCCTTCTTTGGGTCCGCCTGAGTGCTCATCTACATGATGCTAAAGGGGACAGCCCGGATTGCTTGGAGCGAAACTCGCTGTGATTACCTTGGTGCGTGAGGCTCCGGCGACTAGTCGTTTTCCTAGCGGCGGTCGCTTTTCTGGTCTCCGGCTCTAGTGCGGCCAGTGCCGAACCCCGGGTTTTAGGTGGGGTCCCATCCAGCACACCCGTGATCTCCGGATTCATCTACGTCACGGGTAATGCATATCGAGTATGTAGCGCTGCGCTATGGCGCCCGCGCATTCTGCTGACGGCTGCACATTGCGTTACCGAGGAGGGATCGGGTGCACTCCTGGATCCTTCACGCCTCCAATTCACTCCAGTTCTCGGAGCGCTTCAGGTCCAAGGAGGGGGTCTTACGGCACCGAGCCCGGTGCGGGCCACCAACATCGTGGCGCCCGAGGGCTTCGTGCAAGTAGGGCGTCAGGTCACGGGCAATGACATCGCAGCCATAGTTCTCGATTCCGACATCGCTGGCAGCCCCACCGCTCGATTAGCGACTCGCCCCGAGATCCTGGTCTGGGAGGACGCGAATCAACCCGTTCAAGCGGCCGGTTACGGACGCACATCACCCAATGGTGGTTCTGCGGAGACGCCACTCGAAGTTTCACTGCCGCTGGTATCCGTTGAGGAGGGATATCGCGGTTCAACGGGTTGGACGATCTTTTCCCGGACATCCGGCGTGGGGGATATCTGTTCCGGGGATAGTGGTGGCCCGCGATGGGTCCCTGCCCCGTCCGGACTCTTAATGAGCGGAGTGATCGCTGGCGGGAGCTGTGGCACGTCTTTGGTGGGCGCCACCTCCTTCGTGCCCATCACCTATTTATCGGTGATGAATGCGGCGCTGGGCGTGATCGGTGCGCCACCTATTCCTGGATCCCCGCAGAACGTTCGGGCCGGAATTGTGGGTGATTCGCGTGGAGTTTGGTGGGACGCGCCGAATGAGTCGCCTGACGCCATCGTTCGCTATGAACTTGCAGCGACCGACGGCACCGTGCTGTGCGAAACGAACACCACCTTCTGCGCGGTGCCTGCCGCATCAGGAACTGTCACCGTTCGTTCGGTGAACGCCGAGGGTGAGGGTGATGGCAACTTCTCCCCAACGGGCGAGGTGGTCACTCCAGCGGCGCCCCGGGTGAAGGCCCGTACAGGAGCAGTACGTATCCGGCTTTCACCCCTGGAATACCCGGGGGTGCAGTACTACAGCGTGCGGACAACAGGTGGCAAGCAGGTGTGCAGAATCGCCGCGGACGCAGTACCCCTGGCCTGCACTGCCAAGGTGAAGGCGGGCAAACACAGGTATCGGGTGTTCGCCGTTACTCCCCAGGGCAGAACTGCTGTATCTGGTTGGTCCGGCACCGTGCGCGTGAAGTAGTTTCTCCCTACCAACTTCTAGCTGAGGGGCATCACATGAGCAACGACGACATCGAAATCGGCGAAGACCTTGAAATTGACGTGGTTGTTGATGAGAACAACGTGGTAATCGGTGCAATCTCTGATGATCTCGTGGTTGCCACCGGACCTGATGGATCTATTGTTGATGAGACGATCGACATCCTCGACGCTGATGGCACTCTGCTCATGGAAGACGAGAAGGTTGATGTTTACGATGCCGACTCCAACCTTGTTGCGAGCTCAGAAACGATCACCCTGCCCATCGAAGAGTAGGTAATGCGTGGGTGAATCCGCGCGGGTAGGTCCGCGCGGGTAGAACCACACGGGGGAGAGTGGGGCGCTCACATGCGGATTACGCGCGTGCAGTTTTTCATTTCTGTGCTGACGTGCGTCGTGTTGGTGGCAAGCGCTGCGCCCGCTGCGCATGCGGAGACTACGCAGAATGCACTTCGCGTGTTGAATTCTTTGCCGGTGAGTCCCGAACGCGGTTCCGGGTACGACCGTGATTTCTTCCGTCATTGGTCTGACCTTGATGGTGACGGCTGCGATACCCGCAGGGAAGTACTTGCCGATGAACGAGTGGCAGGAACCGTACGTGGCTGTGATGTGGTGAATGGTTCCTGGACTTCACGTTACGACGGTGCCACCACAACCAATCCACGTGACTTTGACATCGATCACTTTGTTCCACTCAAAGAAGCGTGGGATTCCGGTGCCTATCGATGGAGCGCTCGTGAGCGCGAGCGCTTTGCCAATGACCTGGGATATGCCGGCTCACTCATTGCGGTCACCGCGAGTAGCAATCGCAGCAAATCCGATCGCGATCCTGCGGACTGGATGCCTGAACAACAACGGTGTTGGTACGCGAAAACCTGGATCGCGGTGAAGTACCGCTGGCGCCTGGCTGTAGACAGCAAGGAGAAATCGGCACTCACGTCCATCCTGAAAGGATGTAACCCTCGAATGCGGGTTCCTGACCTCGCCTAGCGAGCCTGCGGAACTTTGTGCAACTGTTTGCCCATGACACTCGTCGCGGGCGTAGATTCCTCCACCCAATCGGTGAAGATCGTGGTGCGGGATGCCGAGACCGGGGAACTTGTTCGCGAAGCACGGGGCTCGCATCCTGATGCCACGGAGGTCGATCCGCGGATTTGGTGGAGGGAGTTGCAGCAGGCTAGCTCCGGACTACTGGACGGGGTTGCCGCGCTAAGCGTTGGCGGACAGCAGCACGGCATGGTGGCCCTGGATTCCCAAGGTGAGCCGGTTCGTGATGCGCTGCTCTGGAATGACACAAGGTCAGCCCACACCGCAGCCGATCTCGTGGACGAGCTCGGCGGACCACAGGCGTGGGTTGAAGCCGTGGGCAGCGTTCCGCTCGCTGCCTTCACCGTGAGCAAGGTGCGCTGGCTCGCCCAGCACGAGCCGGAACTCGCCGCCCAGGTGGAACGCATCCTGCTGCCACATGATTACCTCACCTGGAAGCTCGCGGGTAGCCCAGAGGTGGCTACGACTGATCGTGGTGATGCCAGCGGCACCGGATATTGGTCACCGGCTGCTGAGCGATATCGGATGGACATTTTTGAAATGGCGTTTGGGCGCAGCGTTGC
>JBJOIE010000145.1:0-5682 GCA_046047295.1 Actinomycetota bacterium
CCGCTGTTTTCAACGCGGCGGGAAATTCCCTCGGTGCGAATGCGTCTCGGAGCCGACTGGGAGTAGGCACCTTGCCCACCGTCACGTTCAGCACCAACATTTCCAATAAGGCCGCAGTGGAACGGCACCTCGTGGTCACCGCGATGGACCCAGCGGGTAACACGTCCGTGGTGGATGGTGCCTGGGGTTGGCTTGACGATCGAACCGCGATGTTTCGCCCGAAAGCCTTCTGGCCCGGAAAATCCACCATCGACATCACGTCCACCCTGGGCGGGGTTGTACTCGGTAAGCAGGGTGGTCGCACCCTGGTGGGCGCATCAGGCCTCGATCGCATCGACACGTTCGCCACGGCTCGCTCGCTCGTTGCTCGAGTAGATGGCAAGACCAAAACGATGAAGGTGATCGTTGATGGCCAGAAGGAAAAGACCTTCAAAGTTTCCTTGGGTGGTCCGGCCTGGGAAACGCGTAACGGCGTGAAGGTGATCAGCACGGCGAAGGAGCCGCAAAAGACCTATCGCAGTGAAAGCCTGGGGATCACCGATCCAGATGAGGCATATGAACTCGATGCTCCGTGGAATACCCGTCTCACACCGTCCGGTGAATTCATTCACGCGGCTCCCTGGGCCTACGGCCGGCTCGGTCGATACAACGGTTCACACGGCTGCACGAATATGTATGAAGACGATGCGCGCTGGATTTTTGAGAACACCATTCCGGGCGACATCGTGCTCTACACCAATACCGGCGGTCCCACGGCTGAGCCATGGAATGGCCCCGGTGGCCTGTGGAATATCCCGTGGAAGCGCTGGCTGAAGAAATCGGCAACGTATGCAAAGGGCGCGGTGGATAGCACGCCGGAATCTGGCTCGGTTGCAGACATCACGCCGGCAAGTGCCTAGTTCGCTGGATCCTGCACTTCGCTAGCTGCCTCACCTTCGAACTCCACCGTTGCGGCAAGGCGAAGAATCTTTTCCACGTAATTCTCGGTTTCTGGGAATGGTGGCACGCCTTGATATTTCGTCACCGCACCGTGCCCCGCGTTATAGGCGGCGAGGGTGTTGTGCAGGCGATTACCCGGAATGCCTTTCACCAGTCTTCGATTGATGCAGTTGAGCCGTGCCGCTGAATGGAGTGCGTCGGCAGGGTTCCACACACTTCTTTTTCCATCGCCATCTCCGTCAACGCCGAAGCCCTTCCAGGTTCCTGGCATGAACTGGGCTATTCCTTGGGCGCCCGCACTGCTGACCGCCTCGCTGTCCCAGGAACTCTCGCTGGCAATCTGGGCAGCGAAGACCTCTACGGGAATCTGCGGGCATCGAGCCGCGGCCTCACGGATGAGCGGCGCGTATTGGGCGGGCACCACCACTTTCTGCGCGAATGGTCCGGAAGTACCCGATCCGAGCAGTGCTTGCCATGCCCACACTCCACCGGCGGCGATGAGGGCAACCACGGCCAGCCAGATCAGGAGCGAGGTAAGACGATGCATAGGTTCCTCCACGGTAACCCGAAACTTGGCCGCGTACCCTCGAGGGGTGGCCACTGATGAACCCAACTCAGGCGAGGTTGCTGCCGGAGACTTTTCCCAGAGTGCCGTTGCCGATCTGTTCGGTCGTGAACTCAGCCAGGCTTACGGCGCACTTGGCTGCTTCAATCTGGCGATCTTCGGCAAGACCGGATCAGGTAAGTCAACCCTGCTGAATGCGATCTTCGGAAGCGATGTTGCCGAGACTGGCGTGGGTCGCCCGATAACCAAGGGCCTGGAGTACTACCGGCATCCTGAAGCACTCCTCGGAATTTTTGATTCCGAGGGGTTTGAAACGGGCACTGCAGGTGACGTGATCCTGCAGGGTTTGCGCAACATCATGACCACTACCTCACATGCACCGATTGACCAACGCATTCACGCGGCTTGGTACACCGTACGTTGGTCTGATCGAAGATTTGAAGACTCGCAAGCGGATTTCGTGCGAGCTCTCGCCGGGCTTGGTCTTCCTGTGGTGATCGTGCTCACGCAGGTTCCGTTCCGCGATGGTCAGCCGCATCCCGATGCACTGGAATTTGCCACGTACATCGCGCAGTTGCATCTGCCTTCCCATCCCGACGGCGCACCCGTCCTCACAAACGCGTTGGCGGATTCCTTCACCCATTCGCCGGTGACGGGGTTAAGTGAGTTACTAGATGTCACCTTTGCCATCGTGCCGGCCGCCGTTGAAGGCGCACTAACTGCAGCCCAGCGAGTGGATCTTGGGCGGAAGAAAAAAGCCGCGGCGGCCGTCATTCGCCAATCGGTGGCGGTCGCCTCTGGAATTGGCGCAACACCCATTCCCTTCGCGGACGCGGCACTACTCGTTCCTAATCAGGTGACGATGATCGCCCGCATCACCGCGGCATACGGCCTTCCACCGCAGACCTCACGGGCGATGGCTATCGCAGGCTCGGTAGTTCTCACGGGTGCGGCCACGATGGCTGGGCGCTATGCGGTGACAAACCTGCTGAAATTCATCCCCGGGGGTGCCATCGCTGGATCGGCCATATCGGCCACCGTTGCCGGTGCCCTGACTAAGGCCGTGGGTATGGCGTGGGCCACCGTGTGCGAGCGTGCACTCCTCATGGACCCTGAGGCCCGGGATTCATTCCTGAACAGCACTGCGGTTCAGGAGGCCTTCATGGAGGCTTTCACAGTGGCCGGACGTAAACGAGGCTGACCTGTTACGGTCTTTTTATGCGCCGATTCTTTGTGCTCGTCATGCTTCTCACCGGTATTGGAGCCGCCTGGTGGTGGTGGCGTCAGCGCCAGGCCGCAATGGAAAGTGATCCGTGGTCAGCCGCGGTAACCACGATCGAGCCGAGCGCAGTGGCGCCAAGTGCGGCTGCACCCCCTGCAGCGAATCTCGCTGAGCCGGCACCGCCGGTGAAGAAGACGGCTGCCAAGGCCGCACCAGCTAAGAAGAGTGCTGCGAAAAAGGCTCCCGCCAAGAAGGCAACTGCGAAACCTGAGTAAGGGCTGAGAAACAGCATTTTTCGCCGTGGGTGAATTCCTGCGGCGTGATTGGTGCGTGCTCGGATCGGGCCGTACCCTGGTATCAGAGATTTGCGCGTAAGGAGGTGAGATGTCCGCAACCGATTTGATGACCATTCATCGCGAAGTCACATTTGAAACACCTCCTATCTTGCTGCACGCATTCGAAGGATTTGTTGATGCAGGCGGGGGAGTTCGCCTGGCCTTGGCTCAATTCTTTGAGCGGCCGCATGAACTCCTCATCACCTTCGATTCCGATGAATTGCTTGACTATCGCGCTCGTCGCCCTCGGATGACCTTCTCCGAAGACCACTTCACCTCAGTTGATATGCCGAGGATTGCCTTGCATCGCCTCACCGATGATGCAGGCCGCGATCTACTTCTCCTATCCGGCCCGGAACCAGATTTCCGCTGGGAAGGCTTCCTCCAGGCGGTGGAATCGATCATCGCGAGGTACCGCGTGGAGACGCTGGTGGGACTTTCGGCGATTCCGTGGCCAGCACCACATACCCGCCCTGTTGGGGTGACCACCCATGGCAACATCACCGAATTGTTGGGCAGCCAAGTTGCTGCCCTCGGCGATATTGAGGTGCCGGGACATGTGGGTGCACTGCTCGAACTTCGCGGGGCTGAACGCGATATGGCTTCCATCGGAATCACCGCACAAGTTCCGCATTACCTCGTT
Source organism: Actinomycetota bacterium (assembly GCA_046047295.1). Taxonomy (GTDB): domain Bacteria; phylum Actinomycetota; class Actinomycetes; order S36-B12; family S36-B12; genus VGCC01. The sequence goes on from JBJOIE010000145.1 coordinate 3,705, forward strand.
CAGTTCGAATACCCGGCTGCGGCGATCGCCCTCCTTGACGCACTTCACCAGACGGTGGGCTTGCGGTTTTCCTCACTTGAACTTGAGCCTGCGGCCGTTCGGGCAAACCAAGAAGTTGCGGGTCAGGTGGCCGGCAATGACGAGTTTGCCGCCGTGGTTCATGCCCTCGAGAGCCAATACGACTCACCCGAGCAGGCTGCTGATGCGGCGCTCACCGAGACCGGGGAACTTGGTGTGGTTTCTGGCGATTTCCTCGCGGCGCAATTCGAGGAGTTCCTCGCCGGTCTTGATCCAAAGGATTCCGACGGGGATCACGAGGATCCGGAATTGCCCCGGGCTTAGCCCCGAGGATTGGGGCACGTGGCGCCATCAGCTGGCAGTGCTGCATTAAGTAGGTACTGCTCCACCTGTGCATCGATGCATCGACTTCCGGCGCCATAGGCGGTGTGGCCGTCGCCTTCAAAGGTCAACAGAGCGGAGGTGGGAAGTGAGGCATGGAGTGCCTCGGCCCAGTCATAGGGCGTTGCCGGATCGAATCTGGTTCCCACGATGAGAATGGGTGCTTGCGTGCTGCTCTGCACTGGAGTGGGAAGCAGTTCTGAGTGGCCAAACCACGTAGAGCAGGGCGCGTTGAGCCACCACATTGCCTGCGCAAGTGCTGGCACCGCAGCACCTGTGGACCAAGCGCGAGCCGAATCGGCCAGTCCCTGTTTATCGGGCGTGGCGGGAAGATCCCAACAATTGATAGCCAAGAAGGCTGAATTGAGATTTGACGCATACGTACTTGGTCCGATGCGATCTGTTGCGGCTGCTGCCAGTTGGGCCAGAGCGGTGCCATCACCGCGCCGCGCCTGGATAAGGGCCTGGGTCAGCGGGTTCCACAGATCTGGTGAGTACATCCCGAAGAAGACCGCCGTGATCGCCTCAGCGCGCACCAATTTCGGGCCAGCGTTGACCGGTAGCGGCCGCTTATCCAGGTTGCGCAGCAATTGATTGATGCTGCCGAGGACGGCGGCGGGTGTGCGGCCCAGGGCACACTTGCGCTCTGCACAATCCCGGGCATAGCGCCGCAGGGCGGATTGGAAACCGCGTGATTGATCGCGGGAAATCTCCATGGCATTGAGGGCTGGATCTACGGCCCCATCGAGAACCATTAAGCCCACGCTGTTGGGGAACAACTCTGCGTATGCGGTACCTAGCTGGGTGCCGTATGAGTAGCCAAACCAGTTCATTCGCGGCTGGCCAAGTGCGGCCCGAATCACATCGAAATCGCGCACTGCCTGTTCGGTGCCTACGTGTGGGGCGATCGCAGGTGACATCCGCAGGCATCCGGGCGCGATACGTGCGGCTGCGTTCATGAATCGTCGCTGTTCCGTAGGGGTTTGTGGGGTGGGGTTCGTGCGCAACCACGTGCTCGTCTGGGCACCGGTCATGCACTCCACGGGTGTGGAATCGCCCACCCCACGGGGATCAACCCCAATGATGTTGAATTTCGCGCGCACCTCGGGGGAGACGAGACTGGCGAAGTATGTGACAAAGTCTGTTGCGCTTGCGCCGGGTCCTCCGGGATTAATAAATAGGAATTCCGCGCCGGAATCGGGTGCTTGCTTTCCCGAAGCGACGGTGGTGCGGACCGAGAGTTCAATGGTTGGTCCATCAGGGTCCTGATAGGTCAGCGGCACTGTCACGCGAGCGCAGAAGGTGGATGCTGCGCACGGCTGCCAATTGACCTGCTGATTGGTGAACCGTGCCAGCGGATCAACGGCTGCATCTGCGGAGGTCTGGGCGTGGGCAGGAGATCCAGCGCCAAGGAGCAAGAGCGAAGAAGCCAGGGCCCAGCCGAGAATGCGCACGCTCACTTCAACACGGTAATTCATGGAGTAGTGGCAGGCGTGTCGGGGCAGCATACGCGCGCCCGCATGTCAGAATTTGGGAGTCGTAACGTGAGTGGGCCCCTCGAAGTATGAGTTCGAGGGGC
>JBJOIE010000146.1:0-29023 GCA_046047295.1 Actinomycetota bacterium
GCGCGGACCGTCGCCTCAAGGTCTGCAGGCGTATGCACCTCATGCCACAGAATGCGATCACGAATATCGGTGCCACGTTCTGCGAGACGGTTGAGAATGTGCCAGGCGTAGTTCTCAGCAAGATCGGGTTCACGCCAATCGATCCCACCAACGCCATGACGTGGAGAGTTCACCAGGATAAACCAGGATTCATGATTCTCATCTGGCCGCATTAACGGATCATCGGGAACACACGCGTAAATCGCGGGATCGTCCACTAGGTGGGGGTGTGAACCAAAGATGGAATCGAACTCGGCGTTGTAGTTAGCCGGGAACCACACGTTGTGATGGTGGATTCCAGGAGTTCGTCCGCGCACCGCCACCAGCATGACGAAACCAGCAAGGGAAGGAGCCGTGTTGTTCAACTCGCGAGCTTGCTTGCGGGCGAATTCATCTGAAATCAGGCGCCCGTATACCGCTGAAGCATCTGCATTCGCAACCACGATGTCCGCGGGAAAGTGTTCCTCTGTGCTGGTGGTTACGCCGGCAACTCGCTTGCCTGTGAGGTCAATGGAGGTCACATCAGTTCTGGTGCGGATTTCCACGCCGAGATTCCTCAGGCGATCTTCAAGAACGGTCGCGATATTTCCCAGTCCGCCGCCGATGTGCCAGGCGCCAAACACCTGCTCCATATAAGGAATGGTGGCGAAGACCGCAGGTGCTTTCCGTGGATCGGAACCGCTGTAGGTGGCATAACGATCCACCAGCGTGATCATCCTTGTGTCAGAGAAATAACTCTCGCTGAGTGAACGCAGATTTGACCACGGTGCGATCGTGCGAACGTCACGCGGGTTGGCCAGTGGCAGCAAAGTCCGCCAGCCATTAATTGGTGATTGAAGGAACGGTCCTCGGGTCAGCCGCCACATTTCGCCGCCACGGGCCGTGAACGCTTTCCATTCATCGGCCACCTTCCCGCCGAAGGCATCACCGAAGGCGATTGCGGCTTTAGCAGGATCCACACCGGGGACACTGACCCGACTTCCATCGGCGAATCGATAGGCAAATGCCGGCTCGATGGCTTGGAGGTCTAGTGACTCTTCAAGGGATGCACCGGTCTTCAAGAAGAGGTCCCGATAAACAGCGGGCAGGGTGAACAGGCTCGGACCGGTATCGAATGCGAAACCGTCTCTGCGATGGGTGTGCAACTTTCCGCCAAGGCGGGGCCCCTGTTCGAGCAGGGTGATGTGATGCCCCTTGACCGCGAGACGTGCCGCAGTTGCTAGGCCGCCTATGCCACCGCCAATAACGACGATTCTTGCCATGTCATGTACCAGTCTCTGTTGCTGAATGTGCCACAACCGAGCGGCCCTTCCAAGAATTTGTTCCACGTAGATGGCGCCACCACGACAGTGCGTTGAGGGAACTGAACGCCGTAATGGATGCAGGATGTGTGAGGGGCTGCAATGAGCCGTGCCGCAAGCAGGGGTCACCTCTGCGTTGCGCCACGAGCTCGCGACCAGTCACGCCTGCGGCATATGCGAGCAAAGCCCAGGAGCGTGTGCGGGGGTCGCGGCTCAGGAGTCCGGCGATTGGTGCTACGTAAATACCCAACAGCGCAGCGTTCGTCACCACACTTCCGATCGGCCCACCGAATGCCGACCACAGTGACTTTGTGTAACCATCCACCATCTCGGAATCTGTGGTGTACATCTCACACGTAGCTACCGCGTGTGCGTCCACGGTGAGAGCGGAATCACCGCCTTGGCGTACGGCACGCATGAGGTTGATGTCTTCCAGTACTTGACTGCGAACGGCCTCATGACCACCCATGCGCTGATATGCGTTCGTATCGAAGATGAGGAACTGTCCATTCGCCGCCGAAAATGACGACCACTGGGTGCGCTCGGCAACTTTGAGCGGAACGGTGGCGAGCCAGGACCACACCATGAGGGGTTGAACCAACTTCTGTAGTGGTGTGGGCGCCTCAATGCACGGATAGGGCGCCACCATTGCCAGACAGCGCTCGCGCAGTAGTTGTACAGCTGAAGCCACGGCCCGTGGATTGATGCGCACATCTGCATCAAGGAAAACGAGAACACTTCCCGTTGCCTGTTGTGAAAGACGATGACACGCCCATGGTTTGCCGAGCCAGTCTGGTGGCGGGGGCTCATCGCGAGAGGTGATGACTGTGAAACGTGGATCATGTACAGATTCAAGGATGTGAGATGTTTCATCAGTTGAGCCATCATCGAGCGCGATCACCTCGAAATTTTCCAGCCCCTGTTGAGCAAGTGCATCCGCCAGGGTTGCTCGAATGGTGCGCTCTTCATTGCGCGCTGGAATCAAAATGCTGACTTTTTCGCTCACCTGCTGCCCATCGGAGGCGAGCGACACTAGATGCCGCAGGTTGTACGCCGTGTGCGCACTCAACGTGCAGGCTGCGAGAGCACCTGCCCGAACCATCGCCTTACTCAACACAGAACGCTCACCACTGAGGTTGGCTCCACAACCTCCAGAGCCACGGAATCATGATCAGGCCCATAGCGATGCCACCCCAAAGTGCAACTCCGATTTCACCGAAGAAGACCACCGCAGCGAACACATTTGACGCATACACCCAGATAAGCATCACGTTGGGTAGCGCATCATGTGCAGTCTTTCGGGGGAGTCGGTCCAAGATCCACATCAGGAGCAGTGCTCCTAGGAACCAGCCCAGGAAGTTCTGCAGGGGAATCCCGTCAATGCCGGGCAGCTGCCAACCAACCGAATTCCACACCCAATACTTCTCACCCGTCATTTGCGGATCGAGGAAGAGATCCCAACTTGCCAGGAGCCAGGCACCGATGAATGCGGTGCCAAAGGGTGTGGCGGCTAATCGCTGCGCCGCGAGGAGCACTGGATAGGCCATCATGGACCAGGCCATGGGGATGAGAATGGGCACGCCAAGGATTGCCGGACCCAATGCTTCGGTGTAGGAGTAGTCACCGAAGGGGAACTGGGTGTAAATACCGAGCGCCTCGATGCCCCAACCGAAACCGAGTGTGATGGCGGCAAAGCCCGCAGCCCACCCAGCCCCCCGGTACAGATAGGCGTGGCTCAGGCTGGCAAGAAAGAACGTAACTACGGTGATCGAAGTGAGTCCGGTGCGTACGTTTCCAGAAACCAGAATCCAGATGATCTGCCCGAGGATTGTCAGCCCGGCAAGGATCCAGGGTGTTGCAAGGATCCAACCTGAGGGGCCGCGATTACGGTCTGAATGCGGGCCCGAGTACACCCGGACGCTCATGTCACGAGCATAGGGTGCGTGCTGGTCGAGCGCCTTCTAGCATCAGTCCATGAGCACCCCTCGAGCAGATGTTGTCCATACCGGACACAAGTACCGCCGTGCCGGCTCGATCATCATCAACGCCCCTGCTGCAGATATTTTCAATGTCATCGCGGATCCGGCAATGCATGCGCAATTTGATGGCTCAGGCACCGTGGAAGGTCAGGTCAAGGGGCCGAGTCGATTGGCACTTGGCGATCACTTCGGAATGGCAATGCGCATCAAGTTGCCGTATCGAATGGACAACGAAGTGGTGGAGTTCGAAGAAAACCGAGTCATCGCCTGGCGGCACGTTGGGCACCATCGCTGGCGCTACGAACTTGAAGAGATAGAGCCCGGAATGACGAAAGTGACGGAAACCTTCGATGGTTCCACCGCGCGGCTACCCATGGCTCTGAATCTGATGAATGGGTACGAGAACAATCAAAAGGCGATACTCAAGACACTCGTTCGCCTCAAGCAGCTTGTTGAGGCTAGGTGACCTGCTCGGCGAGGACGGCCACTCGCTTTTCTATCTCTGCGGCCGCACGTGAAAAGGCGGCATCGGTGTCTACCTCAGCAGGGTCAGCTATCGACCAGTGGATGTGATTCTGCGGTAACTCGGTGAGTTCTTCGCGGACTGCATCGCACACGGACACCACTAGATCACGTCGGCTCAGCTTCGTTGCCAGTGCCGTTGGCCGACTCTTGGTCAGCACGAGGTTCATGCGTGATGCGGTAGCAACCGTCCGGGGATGAATGACGGCTGCTGGCTGGGTTCCTGCCGAAGCGCAGGGAATTGAACTTGCTTGGCGAAACATCGCCTCTGCCAAAATGGAACGCGCCGAATTATGTGTGCAAATGAACAGGACGCGTGCTGGGCGTAGGCCAGTGAGCTGAGGGAGCGCTTGCGAAATTGCACCGTCACGGAGGCGAACATAGATACGTCGGCGGTCATTGTGCGATTTCGATCGAGTGATCACCCCAGCTTCTTCAAGGACCCTGAGGTGGTGGGAGAGCAGATTCGAGCTGATTTCTAGGTCCTCTGCGAGCGCATCCGGCGAGAGGTCGCTCAAGGCGAGCGCATCGACGATGTGCAGGCGAAGGGGATCGCCGAGGGCGGCCATCACGCCGGCTCGTTTCTCGATATTCATCCTTATGTCACCTCCACCGGACTAATTCAACAAGTATTGAGGTAACGTTCGGCTGAGTCAAGGAAGGGATCACCGGGTGCTGCGCAGGCTCTTCGCCGAATACCTCGGCACGGCTATCCTTGTTGCCACCGTTGTGGGCTCAGGCATCATGGGCACACTCCTCTCAGACGATCTCGCCGTCACGCTCCTCATCAACGCGGTAGCAACCGTGGCCGTTCTCGGCGTTCTGATTTGGATCATGGGGCCCCTCTCCGGGGCGCACTTCAATCCCGTGGTCACCGGTGTAGCACTCGTTCGCAGGGAAATGGCGGTCTCCGAAGGCCTGCTTTACATACTCGTTCAGGTCCTCGGCGCAATCTCTGGAGCGATGCTGGGCAACCTGATGTTCGAGTTACCGGCGATTGATCCCTCGACGAGGATTCGTGAAGGGGGACCCATTTGGCTCGGTGAAATTGTGGCGACCGCCGGACTCCTGCTCGTCATCGGAATCCTGACGCGAACGGGTAACGGGCGCCTTGGCCCGGTGCTTGTACCGGCATGGATTGGCGCCGCCTACTTCTTCACGTCCTCGACATCGTTTGCCAATCCCGCTGTCACGATAGGCCGCTCCCTGACTGATTCATTCTCCGGAATTGCACCGGCGAGCGTTCCACTGTTCATCCTCTTCCAAATCATCGGTGCTGCTGTTGGTGCACTGCTCACCGAGGTGTTGTACCCACGGCCCGGACGCATTCCCGAACCGCTGGACCTACCGGCCCCGGTGCACCAACCCGCCGCCCAAGCAACCCACCTGGAGAAGTCATGAGCACGCAGACCAAGCCAACCGTCCTGTTCGTGTGTGTCCATAACGCGGGGAGATCCCAGATGGCGGCTGGGTACCTCATGGCGATGGCCGGTGATCGAATCGACGTGCGCTCGGCGGGTTCTGCGCCGGCGGAATCCATTAATCCGGCCGCCGTGGAGGCGATGCTCGAAGAAGGAATCGACATTCGTACCGCTGTCCCAAAGCTGCTGACCGATGATGCCGTTCAGGATTCAGACGTGGTCATCACTATGGGGTGCGGTGACACCTGCAAGTTCTATGCCGGTAAGCGCTATGAGGATTGGCAACTTGAGGATCCGGCAGGACTCGGGGTAGAGGCCGTTCGGCCAATTCGTGATGACATCAAGGAACGAGTTACGCAATTGATGGACTCCCTGCTAGCACACTGAGGCCATGCGCTGGTCCACTGAAGTTCGCAGACGAACTATCGGTGCGTTGAGCCCACTCGCCGATCACGATCGTGCCCTGCCGATGGCGGCATATATGAAGGATGTCGCGCCATTCCTCGGAATTGGCGCTGCGCCAAGACGTAAGGCGCTGAGAGCTGCGTGGTCTGATCTTGTGCTGCCATCAAGTGCCGAGCTCGGCGCTGCCGCGGAGGTGCTCATGGCTTTGGAATACCGCGAGTATCACTACACCGCCTACGATCTCATTGATCGCTATCGCCGAGTCTGCGATGAATACTTCCTTGACAGATACGTCACCGAACTGCTCACCACCAAACCCTGGTGGGACACGGTGGATGGCCTGGTCACTGCAGCGGTGAGTCCACTCTGCCGCGAGTTTGATGCGCAATGGCTGGTGGAGGAGTGGTCAGAGTCCGGTGATCGGTGGCTCATCCGCGCTGCTATTACCCACCAGCGCGGATGGAAGCAGGAGACCAATTTTTCTGCGCTCTTTGAGCTATGTGATCGGCACTGGGGTGATCCGGAGTTCTTTGTTGCGAAGGCAATTGGTTGGGCGCTGCGCGATGCCGCCAGGATCGAACCCGCATATGTGCGGGAGTTCCTCAGTTCGCGCAGGCGGGTGAACCCGGTTGCCGAGCGGGAAATCCGTCGGGGGTTGGACTCGGCGACGAGGAGCTAGTAGCCAACCTCGGCGCGCTTCGCCAGCGGTACTTGACAGGGAAGTTAGGTACCCCTAACCTAAATCCTATTAGGTAAGCCTTACCTAGTTCTAGGGCGAGTGAGGGTGCTGTGATCGTTTGCCAGTGTAAGCGGGTGAGTGACCGCAAGGTCGCCACCTGCGTGAGCAAGGGCTGCTCCAGCCTGCGCGAGCTCTGCGCGGAGACCGGTGCGGGCCGCGACTGCGGATCCTGTGTGCGCCAACTGCGCGCGATGCTCGATTCCCTTCAACCCGTAAGCGCACAGGAGGTCCTCCATGCAACCGCGTAGTTCGCGCATCGTCGAGTTACTCAACGACGCGCTCACCCTCGAGCTCACGATCACGAACACCTACTTCCTGCATTCGCGCATGCTCGATAACTGGGGCTTCGCCAAGCTCGCGAAAGTCTTCTACGACCTCTCCATCGACGAGATGCGCGATGCGGATTCGCTCATCCAGCGCATCCTCATGTTTGAGGGACATCCCAATGTCCAGAAACTGCTACCCATCACCATTGGCGAAACTCCCGAGGAGATCCTCAAGCTCGCCTACACCGCCGAGCTCGGTGCTATCGCGCAATTCAACGCCGCGGCAGACGAGTGTCGCTCCCTCGGCGACAACGGCACCGCTTCCATCTTTGATGAGGCCGTGCGCGAGGAGGAGGAGCACGCCGATTGGTTCGAGTCGCAACTCGAGGCCATCAAGGCCATTGGTATCTCGGCCTACCTCGCTCAGCAGGTCGATCCGGGATCGGCACCTGCCTAGGTCATGTTCGCCAACTTCCTTATCGGGCTGAGGGAGGGCCTGGAGGCGGCCCTGATCGTCGCCATCCTGGTTGCCTACCTGGTCAAGCTTGACGAGCGCCGAGCCCTGCCCAAGCTCTGGGCCGGTGTTGCGCTCGCCATCGTCCTGGCCATGGGGGTCGGCGCCTTTTTGCACCTCACCAGCCAGACCCTGACCTTCGAGGCGCAGGAGACCTTCGGCGGCGTGATGAGCATCATCGCGGTGGGTCTGATCACTTGGATGATCTTCTTCATGGCCAAGCACGCGCGAGGCATGCGCGAGCACCTGCACGGTGAGGTCGATAAGGCACTCCTCGGCGGTGCGTGGACGCTTAGCTTCGTGGCCTTCCTCGCTGTCGCGCGCGAGGGCTTGGAAACCGCGCTCTTCCTTTGGGCGGGAATCCGCGCATACGGCTCGAGCACAGCCCCGATTCTTGGTGCGAGCCTGGGCTTGCTCACCTCCGTCGTCATCGGCGTCATCCTCTACAAGGGAATCGTGCGACTCAACCTCGCGCGCCTGTTCACCTGGACCGGGGCCGCGCTGGTGGTCGTCGCCGCCGGCGTGCTGTCCTACGGTGTGCATGACCTGCAGGAGGCCGGCATCCTGCCCGGGTTGAACAACCTGGCTTTCGACGTCAGCGCGGCCATTCCGCCGACGAGTTGGTACGGAACGCTGCTCAAGGGCACCATTAATTTCTCACCCGCCACGACATGGCTCGAGCTGATCGCCTGGTTCGCCTACATCGTCCCCACCATGACCCTGTACATCATCACGATCCGCCGCGGACGCCCCCGTCCTGCGGTGCCTATGAAGGAGAACGTCATTGTCCCGCAGAATGCCTAAGTCGATCCTGGTCACTGGCGCGGCATCCGCCACGCTCTTGCTGGCTGCCTGTCAGTCGACCGCAACCTCAGGTGATGCCATCACCGTCACGAGCAGTGACGATACGTGCGAGATCGCCGCGACGGAAGCTCCATCGGGGATCGTCACGTTCACCGTCACCAATACGGGCTCCCAGGTCACGGAGTTCTACGTTTTGGCCGAGGACGGACTTCGGATCATCGGTGAGGTGGAGAACATCGGCCCGGGTCTCACTCGTGATCTCGTCGTTCAGGTGCCACCAGGTGATGTTCAACTGGCCTGCAAGCCCGGCATGATCGGCGACGGAATCCGTTCGGCTTTCGTTATCACTGACTCCGGTGCGGACCTGACCCCGACGGGTGAGGACGCTGAGATCATCACGGCCGCCTCGACCAATTACTCGGCTTACGTCAAGGATCAGACAGAGCAGTTGCTCGCCGACACCGAGGCATTCGCTGCCGCGTACATCGCCGGTGACGACGATCTCGCGCGCGAGCTCTACGCGCCGACCCGCATGCATTGGGAACGGATCGAACCCGTAGCGGAGTCATTCGGTGATCTGGATCCGATCCTGGATGCGCGCGAGGCCGACCTTGCTGAGGGCGAAGAGTGGACCGGATGGCACCGGATCGAGAAGGATCTGTGGCCGCCGGCAAGTGGTTACACGCCACTCACCGAGGCAGAGCGCAAGGAATACGCCGATCGACTGGTAGCTGACACCAAGACTCTTTACGACCGCACGCGCGACATGACCTTCACCGCTGATCAGCTCGGCAACGGCGCCAAGGAACTCCTCGACGAGGTTGCAACCGGCAAGATCACCGGTGAGGAAGAGATCTGGTCACACACCGACCTGTGGGACTTCCAGGCCAACCTTGAGGGTGCACGCGTGATGTACGAGGGGCTGCGCCCGGTCGTGGAGCGCAAGGACCCGGCACTCGCCACCACTCTCGATGCTGAGTTCGCCAATGTTCAGGTGCTCCTTGACCAATACCGCGATGGAGACGGCTTCGTCTACTACACCGATCTCACCCCGGATCAGGTCAAGGAACTCGCCGCAGCCGTTGACGCTCTCGGTGAACCCTTGTCCAACCTCACCGCCGTGGTTCTTCTGGGGCCTCAGGGGTAGTCATGTCAGATTCCCCCCACCCGCAGCCGCACTCCGCCGGTATCTCGCGCCGGGCATTGCTCGGTGTCATCGGCGTCGGTGCGGGAGCGGCCGCGGTGGGGGCTGCTGGCGGGGCGGCCGCATACGCCGCAACGCACGATTCGCCCGAAGGCCGGCAGCAGTTGAGGTACCCGTTCTACGGCGAGCACCAGCAGGGAATCACTACGCCCATGCAGGACTACATGCATTTCGCGGCGCTCGACCTCACCACAGAGTCGCGTGAGGCGCTCATCGCCCTGTTGGTGCGCTGGACCCAGGCTGCGGCGACCATGACCACGGGCGCGCCGATCGGTACTGCAGCTTCAGGTGCCTACGATGCACCGCCGCAGGACACCGGCGAAGCGCTCGACCTCCCCGCGGCTGGCCTGACGATCACGATCGGCTTCGGTCCGTCGCTGTTTCGCACCAAGGACGGCGTCGATCGCTTCGGTCTTGCGGATAAGCAGCCCGCTGGCTTCGAGGATCTCCCTCGCTTCCCCGGGGATGACCCCAATCCGGTCTTCGACGGCGGCGATCTGTGCATCCAGGCCTGTGCCAACGATGCGCAGGTGGCCGTCCACGCCGTACGCAATCTCGTGCGACTCGCCTTTGGCACCGCGGCGGTCCGGTGGGCGCAGATGGGCTTCGGCAAGAGTTCGGTGACCGCCAAGGGCGAGCCCACTCCGCGCAACCTCTTCGGCTTCAAGGACGGCACCGCCAACATCACCTCCGATGACCAGGCCGGCCTCGATAACTTCGTCTGGGTTGACTCCGGGTGGATGTCCGGTGGTACCTATTTGGCCGTCCGCAAGATCCGGATGACGATCGAGACCTGGGACCGCACCTCCTTACGTGAGCAAGAGGCTGTGTTCGGGCGGACGAAGGGCGAAGGTGCACCTCTGTCGGGCGGGACGGAGTTCAGCGACCCAGACTTCGCGCTCGTGGGCCGTGGCGATCTGCCGCTGATCGACCCGAACTCCCACGTTGCCCTCGCCCATCCTTCAGCGAACGGGGGCGCACGGGTCCTTCGCCGTGCGTACAACTACACCGATGGCACCGATGCGCTCGGGCGGCTTGACGCCGGCCTGTTCTACCTTGCCTTCGAGCGCGACCTGCAGGAGCAGTTCGTGCCGATCCAGATGCGGCTCTCCCAGTCCGACCTGATGAACGAGTACGTCAAGTACATCGGCACCGCGGCCTTTGCCATCCCGCCCGGTGCGTTGGAACCCGGCGACTACATCGGCCAGTCACTACTCGCCTAGCACCAGAGTTCAGGAAGGAGCATCATGTTCGCCACGTCAGTCCGTCAAGCCACACGCGAGGCCCACGACGATGCCGAAAATTCGTCCTTCGTCCAGCAATTGATGTCAGGCGCTCTGCAGGTGCGGCAGTATGCCGACTACTTACTCGCGCTCGAACCGGTCTATGGCGCGATGGAGGAGGAGTTTCGCGCGCACTCGGGTGAGTCTTCAGTGGCCCTCTTCGATCACCGTCGCCTGGATCGCCACGGACGCATCATCTGCGACCTCGCGGGTCTTGGGCAACGCCCGCGTTCACGCCCGTTGCCCGCTGCGGTCGACACCTACGTTGACGCTATTCATGCGGCCTCCGCGTCACCGCAGCGGTTGCTCGCGCATCACTACACGCGCTATCTCGGCGACATGGCGGGCGGCCAGGCGGTCGCTGCGGCACTGCGCCAGCACTATGACCTCGGCCCTGAGGTATTGACCTTTTACGACTTCAGTGATCTCGGCGACCTCGTGCACTACCGGCGTCGCTATAAGGACCTGCTCGATCTCGTCCCGTGGAGCGATGCCGAGCGCACAGAGTTTGTCGAAGAGTCCAAGCGCGTCTTTGCCCTTAACTCTGCGCTATTCATCGCCCTTGGTGACCGGGACCACTCACTCACTGCAGAACGGCCTGGCTCCTTCTTCGCCGGTGAGCGAGCTCATCAGCTCCGCTGACGTGGCGGGTCGACCGGATATCAAGGGGCGTGGGCCTGATACGGGTTATGCAACTCGTCGTAGAAGTAGCCGAACGGCGTAGCATGGAGGTGTGTCTTCGCCGAGCCAACGCACATGGATTTCCGCCCGCGATCTCGTTGGGGATCAGCTGCCTTCCACCGATGATGTGCCCCGCACCCTGACCAATGAGCCGCTCGACACTGAGGACAAGGTTCGCGACTTCTTGATGCGTGTCGCTGATTCGAGAAGCGCCTGATCGCCTCATGGATGAAGTGGCGTTCGCAGGGGACTTCGATCCAGATTGGATTCTCAGAGTACTCGACGAGCATGCAGTCGACTATGTACTCGTGGGCGGGGTTGCCGCCCGGGCTCATGGGGCAATGCGGGCAACATCGGACATCGATTGCGTGCCATCCACCGACACGGTGAATCTCGAGCGCCTTGCTACGGCACTACGACAACTCGGAGCGCGGCTGCGTGTCGCGGGAATGAGTGACGACGAGGCTCGTGCGCTCCCCTTGCAGTTGGATGCCGTGACTCTTGCGGCCTTTGGAAGTTCCACCTGGATGACCGATGCTGGTCCGCTAGACCTGCTCGTCGAGTTGAGAGATGCCTCCGGCGGCCATCACCCCTATGCAGACTTGATCACACGCGCCTCTGCCATCAATGTTGGTGGGCTGACGGTGCGCATTGCTGCACTTGGCGACATCGTTGCATCCAAGCAGTATGCGGATCGACCCAAAGATCGCGATGCGCTCCCGGAACTCGTTGAACTGCTTGATGCGCTCGATGACGACTAGTCACCTACCTCGGCGGCTTCTCCGGCCGTGATGCGCAGGAGCTCGTCGTAGCTGGTGGGGAAGACGTAGTGGGGATGCCCGCCTGCGGCCCACACTTCGTCGTAACGCGATAGCGCGATGTCGACGATGGTGCGCAGCGGATCCGGGTGACCAACCGGTGCCACGCCACCAATGGCGAAGCCCGTGGCCTGCCGAACGTCATCGGCGTTCGCTTTGGAGATTTCGGCGCCATCCAGGATTGCGGAAAGCATGGTGGTGTCTACTCGGTGGCCACCCGATGCAATAACGAGGATGGGTTCGCCATCGGCTAGGAAGATCAGCGAACTGGCGATCTGTCCCACTTCAATGCCGAGGGCATCTGCTGCTTCCTTGGCGGTGCGGGCACTGTCATCGAGACGCCTGACCTCACCCCGGGCACCCAAGCGTTTGAGGGTTTCTCGAACGGTGATTACGGATTGCTGTTCTTGTCCATCGCTCACGCGGGGAGGGTAGAGCATGGTGCATATCGGCGGATCATCAGCGATAGTTGGGTAATGGCGCACTTAACAGATGAAGAGATTCACGACTACTGCTCGGTAAACACCGATTGGCAGTTCACCGGTAAGCAGCTGGTGCGAGAGGCCACGGCGGAGTCGTTCCTAGCAGGAATTGGTTGGGTGAATCAGGTGGCGCAGATCGCCGAAACCCTTGATCACCACCCCGACATCGACATTCGCTGGCGCACGGTGCGATTCATGCTGGCAACCCACTCCGAGGGTGGGGTCACCGAGCGTGATCTTGAGTTGGCCGAGCACATTAATCGAGTTCTCGCGGCTAAATAACCACTGTCTCCTCGGGCTCGGGAGCAATCGCTGGGATGTCGAGTTTCCGATGGATCTCCTCGGCAAGTGCTGCAGAAGCATCGGGTTCACCGTGCACGATGAACACCTGGCTGGGGAGCGGATCAGCCGATGCGATCCAGTCCAGGAGTTCGTCACGATCGGCGTGCACGCTGAACGCGTCTACTTTGATGATCTCCGCATGCACGGGAACGTAACGGCCATGGATTTTCACTTCCCGTGCGCCATCGGCGAGCATGCGTCCAGTTGTGCCCACCGCCTGGTAGCCAGCAAGAATCACGCTGGAATTGTGGTCAGGGAGAAATGCCTTGAGGTGATGGGTCACGCGGCCACCGGTTGCCATACCCGATGCGCTCACAATGATTCGAGGCCCACCGGTATCGAGGTGCTTGGACTGCTCCGCTGAATGTGCTTCCGAGAGATTGGGCAGATCGATGATGTCTGCTCCCTCGGCGATAGCCGCTGTGGTGATCTCTTCATCCTGATCGGAAATGGCATTGACATAAACGCGCAATGCAGCCAGGGCCATCGGACTATCCACCGCGATGGGCGCGACCGGAATACGGTGCTGATCCTGTAAGCGCCGCAGGGTGGTGAGGATGACTTCAGTGCGATCTACGGCAAATGCGGGAATCACTACCGTTCCGCCGCGTTTGAGGGTTCGGGTGATGGCTGCCGCCATTTCATCGATTTCAGCATCGAAGTCAGGATGATCGCGATCACCGTAGGTTGACTCGATCACGATCGCATCTGGATTCTCCGGTGGAGTGGGGGAGTCTAGGAGTGGATGGTTGCTGCGTCCGAGATCACCGCTGAAGATCAGCCGCTTGCTGGAGTCGTTCATGCTTTCGGTGATCGTGACCGTTGATGATCCCAGGATGTGCCCCGCAGGTTGTAAGACACAACTGAGATGGGGCGTGAGTTGGATTGTGGTTCCGAACTCGCGGGGTACGAGTAACCCGATGGCCGCTTCGGCGTCAACTGAGTCATAGAGCGGGCGTGGTTCCGCGTGCCGGCTAAATCCTTTGCGGCGCGCATATGCGGTGTCTTCTTCCTGCAACTTTGCCGAATCGCGAAGGATGATCGGAATCAGCTGTGCGGAATTGGGGGAGCAGTAGATCGGGCCGGTGAAGCCATCTCGAACTAATGCGGGTAGGTATCCGCAGTGATCAAGGTGGGCATGGGAGATCACCACCGCGGCGATGCTGGCGGGATTGAGGCTGAAGGGAGCCCAGTTGCGCTCGCGGATCTCCCGGGGCCCTTGGAAGAGCCCACAGTCCACCAGCACGGTTTCGGGGGCGGTGGTAGCCGGTTCTGAGGTCACGGCAAATCGGGAGCCGGTCACGGTGCCGGCTGCCCCGAGGAATGTCAGGCGCATAGCCCAGGTTTATCACTCGGTGTTGGGGGAAGGCTTGACGTTTGTCAGAGGGTGGGGATACCTTTGGCTCATTCGAACATATGTTCGAATTCTGGGGCCTGAGTCGCGGCTGGCCCTAGATCTCCTCCGGTCGCCGGGGTCGCCTCGACCCCGACCTCGGCGACCGCGGGAGGCCTGCGTGGTGTGAAGGATGCGTGAACGGCGCCTATGAATAGGAGATACGGGGCCGATCCCATCAGGGTTCACATCAACGGGCGGGGAAGCCCGCAGGCCTTTCACTGGCGTGGGCGCTGGTACCGGGTGAACTCGGTGCTTGCCTTCTGGGTCGAAGCGTGTGCCTGGTGGGAAGGGAAAGCCTTTCTGCCAGGGGGTGGCCAGCGCGAATTCTGGCGGGTTGAAACGGCACCTGATGGCGGGGTGTACGAGCTTTCGCTCTCACCGCAGGGGTGGGGTATCGAGCGAGTAATGGATTGACCCGAAGGCGTTAGCCAGTTGTTGTGACAGGAGTGGTGATGAACCGATCCGTTGATGATCTCATCATGTCAGCGCGGCACAGTCTTACTGATGCGGCGATCGCACAGACCGCCCATGATCGTTATGCGCGTGCCCATCTCGCAGCATTGCGTGCTGCTGCTGCGGTGATTGCCGCACAGGCTCAACCGGATCGTTCGCGTAAGAAGGTTCGTAGCGTGTGGGCGGTCCTTCCGGAAATGGCCGTGGAATTCACCGAGTGGGCTGAGTTCTTCGCGGCGGGTGCGCGTAAGCGATCATTGGCAATGGCCGGGGTGCCCTGCGTTGGGCACCGGGAAGCGGATGATCTGGTGCGTAGCGCTGAGGAATTTCTCATGCGCGTGTGTGCCCATATCGGCATCGGTTACCAAGCGCCGCTCATCTCTGGCCTGCGCTTTGCCAGCTAGGTGCACCGGCTTCTGATCTTCGAATTCTTATCTTCAAAGTCCCAGGCTGATGTCCCTCCTGTCCATCAGCTAGGGCCCCGGCGTCGTCCCCCTGCGCCGGGGTCCTTCCCCTCTTATTCCATTTTGCGCAACCTGCCCACGTGAAGGAATGTGATGCCAAAGAATGCATTTGCCCACGTGCACGTGGCCTCGAGTTACTCACTTCAATACGGCACAACCACTCCGACTGCCCTGGTGAATCGTGCTGCTGAACTCGGACAAACCATCATCGGGTTGACCGATCGCGATGGTCTATATGGAGCGGTGCAGTGGGCGCAGGCGTGCCGGCAGGCGGGCGTGGCACCGGTGCTAGGGGCAGATCTCGCAGTGGAACCGAGTTCATCACCTGAACAGCGCGTAACCGGACGGCGTACTCCCGCACGGGGTGGAACGTGGGTGGGGGATACCCGTCCTCGGGTAGTGCTGTTAGCGGCGAATGCCCAAGGGTGGGCTTCACTGTGTCGGATCGTGTCACGGGCGCACACCGGTTCCCATACCGAGCGTGGCAGGCCCTTTGTCACCTGGGAGACCCTGCGTGAGCATCACGCGGGTGTGGTGGCACTCCTCACTCCAGACTCTGAGCCCGGGCAGTTACTGGCCGCTGATCGCGCCTGGAGTGCAGAGGCTGCGGTCCGTCCGTGGCGCGCGATCTTTGGTGGATGGTTGGCGATGGCGGTGAGTTCCCATCGGCGCGCATCGGGCCATCGATACTCCACTGCTGCGGCCGCACGCACATTGCGCTGGGCCCGTGATCAGCACCTTCCCGTGGTACTCACTAATGCGGTTCGCTATCTCGATCCCGCGCACGCACCCGTGGCAGATATTTTGGATTCTGCTCGGCTTTTGATTCCGGTGCGCTCAGCCCGCCTCGAGCACGCCAATGGTGAGGCTCATCTGAAGTCAACCGAGGCCATGCAGGAAGTAGCTACTGAGATTTCCCAGGCGGCAGGGCAGATGGATCCCCAGCGCCTCCTCGCAGATACCCGTCGCCTTGCGGAATTCTGTGCTCTCGATCCGGCAGTTGATCTGGGCATGGAAGAGATATTTGTCCCCGAACTAGATGTGTTACTCGGACGTGAAGTGCACGATCCTGTTCGCGAGGCCAATGACCTGCTCTGGCGTCGATGTGAAGGAGCTATCGAGGGGCGGTTCCCTGATAAGCGGGAGCGGCGTGAGGCGCGCAGCAGATTAACCGAGGAAATGCGCACCATCGAGCACCTCGGATTCTCTGGCTACTTCCTTACGGTTGCTGAAGTTGTTGACATGATCCGCGCAGAAGGTGTGCGCGTTGCCGCCCGTGGTTCGGGTGCGGGAAGCCTCGTCAATTTCCTCTTAGGAATTTCTGGAGTCAATCCGATAACCCACGGATTATTGATGGAGCGTTTCCTTTCGCCATTGCGCAGAGCTCTTCCCGATATTGATATTGATGTGGAATCAGCGCGGCGCACGGAAATGTATGACCGCATTTTTGAGCGCTTCGGGCGTGAGCGCGTTGCGGCTGTAGCCATGATGGAGACCTATCGCGTTCGCCATGCGGTGCGCGATGTGGGTAAAGCACTTGGGATGCCTGCGGGGGAGATTGATTCATTAGCAAAGTCATTCCCACACGTCAGGGCACGTTATGCCAGATCGGCGCTGGAGGATCTCCCAGAATTACGTGCTTCGTCTTTTGGTCGGCTTGCGGCTGAGGGAAAACTTGATCAATTCCTTGATTTGGTGGAGTCACTTGACTCCTTACCTCGGCATATCGCTATGCATCCCTGCGGGCTGGTGCTATCGGATGCCACCTTGCTTGATCGCACTCCTATCGAGCACAGTGCGGCCGGCTATGCCATGAGTCAATTTGATAAAGATGATGTTGAGCGGATGGGGCTTCTTAAGCTCGATGTACTTGGTGTGCGGATGCAGTCAGCCATGGCACACGCCCTTACCGAAATTCAGCGAGCTGAAGGCGTGGAGGTTGAACTCGATAGTACGGATTTGGCTGATCCGGCCACCTATGAACTAATTCGATCAACAAGAACCCTCGGATGCTTTCAGATTGAATCTCCGGGACAGCGCGAGTTACTCGGGAAGTTCGCGCCGGAATATTTTTCGGATCTCATCATCGATATCTCCCTCTTTCGGCCGGGACCGGTGAAATCAGACATGGTCACTCCATTCCTGCGAGCCCGGCAGGGGTGGAGTGAGCCGGAATATCCACATCCTGATCTACGCCCCGTAGTGGAAGAGACCTTCGGTGTGGTGGTTTTCCATGAGCAAGTCATGCGCATTATTTCGGTGATGACCGGATGCTCACTGGCAGAAGCTGATGAATATCGCCGTTCAATGGGGAGCCCGCAAGGTCAGGATGATTTTCGAGTGTGGTTCTACCCCGCGGCACGTGCTCGGGGTTATGAACTCGCCACCATCGAAAAGGTGTGGGACATCCTGCGCGCCTTTGCCTCCTTCGGATTCTGCAAGGCGCACGCGGCTGCATTTGCTTTACCCACATATCAATCTGCCTGGCTCAAAGCCCATCATCCGGCTGCCTTCTATGCCGGGCTTCTTACCCACGATCCAGGGATGTATCCCAAACGGTTAATTCTTGAAGATGCCCGTCAGCATGGTGTCGCCATTTTGAATGTTGATATCAATGCTTCCCGCGAGGTGTATCAGGTGGAGCGGGTAACCGATATCGATTGGGGTGTTCGGATTTCCTTGGCAGAAGTCAAAGGGATTAGCGCGTTAGAGGTTGATGCGCTTACCGCGGGGCAGCCCTTCGCCTCCCTTGAGGATGTACTGCATCGAACCGGAATCTCACGGCCAACGGCTGAGAACCTGGTGCTGGCCGGAGCCTTCGATGGGCTTTATGGCTTTCATCATGGAGGGTATCGGCGTCAGCGTTTAACGCGTCGCGATCTTTTGGTACATATCGCTGAGTTTGATCGCCATGATCGAACCGTTGCACCCGGACAAATGTCCTTTGATATTCAGGATGGATTACATGAGGTCAAGCCAACGGGCCTCCTCGATATGGAGGCGTCCGAGCAGGTGCGGGCGCAACTAGAGGTGCTCGGCCTTGATGTCAGCCACCACGTGATGGATTTCTATGAAGACATGCTCGCGGATCTCCCCATTATTCGCTCACGGGATCTACTCACGTGCCGGTCACAATCTGAGGTGTTGATCGCCGGTGTGCGCGTTGCCACCCAAACTCCACCTATTCGTAGTGGTAAACGAGTGGTATTCCTTACCTTGGATGATTCCACCGGCCCACTCGATGCGGCGTTCTTTGAAGATGCCCAAGACCCATACGCGGCAACCATCTTCAACTCGTGGCTCCTTATGGTGCGTGGGGTTCTTCGGCGCACTGGTCCGCGCGGGGTCTCGGTGCGCGCCACCGGGTGCTGGGAGTTAGGCGCCGTGCGTCAGATATGGCGCGATGGCGGACGTGCTGCGGTGGCCGAGATGGTGGCAGCCTCACCCATTCCCGGTATTGATACTCCACGCAGTCAGCCGGTCCTGGTGCATGCCAGTGGCTTCCGGCAGTCCCCGTATGCCGATGTCAAAGCCGCGGGTACTGAAGGTATCTCGGCTCCGGCCAAGTTATGGCACCGCAGTCCAGGCACGCCGGGTTGGTGAACCACGTGTCTGCCACTTCTCAGGTCAGGATGAGCACATGAGCCGAAGTCAGGTCCGGCGCCCCATCGGGCAACTGAATTTTGGCAATGATGATTCCGGTTGCAACATCTTGCACGTAGACATGGATGCCTTTTATGCGTCCGTAGAACTTCGCGACCGACCAGAACTCCATGGCACCCCGGTCATCGTTGGTGCCGGAGGAAACCGCGGAGTTGTTCTTTCAGCAACCTATGAAGCACGAGCCCTAGGTGTGCATTCCGCGATGCCAATGTCCCGAGCGCGCCGTGTTGCTCCACAAGCAGTAGTGATTGCACCAACACATGAGAAATATGCTGAGGTAAGTAGGGGCGTGATGGCGATATTCCAATCCATCACCCCCCTGGTAGAGCCGCTGAGTCTGGACGAAGCATTCCTCGATGTGGCTGGTGCCTTGCGCAGAATTGGGGCCCCACGCCAGATAGCCGAATTGATTCGTGCCCGTGTTTTCGATGAGCAGGGAATTACCTGCTCGGTCGGAGTGGCCAGTACCAAATTTGTGGCCAAGTTGGCTTCAACTCGGAGTAAGCCCGATGGACTCCTCGTGATTCCACGTGACCAGGTCATCGCATTCCTACATCCCCTCCCCGTGGGCGCACTGTGGGGGGTAGGCGAGCGAACCGAGGAGGTGCTCCTCCGCTTGGGCCTTCGAACAGTGGGCGATCTCGCGCACGTCCCTGTACAAACACTGCAGCGGGCACTCGGTGAAGCTGCGGGTTCGCAACTTCACGAGTTGTCCTGGGGTCGTGATTATCGGCAGGTCTCACCACATGAACCCGAAAAGAGCATTGGTAATGAGGTGACTTTTGCCGAAGACACCGATGATCCCGAATTCTTGCGCGCCCGCATCGCGGCACTGGCAGATCAAGTGGGGCACCGTTTACGTCGGGCTGGTTATCGCTCGCGCACGCTGGTACTCAAAGTTCGATTCGGGGATTTCAGTACCATCACTCGCTCCCGAACCTTGGTTGAACCAACTGATGTGGGTCAGGTGATCTATTCCGCGACCTGGGAGTTATTTCGATCCTTGGGTTTGGAACGTGCCCAGATTCGGTTGGTTGGTGTTCGGGCTGAAAAACTTGTCCCTGCCAACGACACACCTGAACAATTGGCATTTGACTCCCGCGACCATGGGCGCCGGGACGCTGAACTAGCCGTGGATGGCTTACGCAATCGATTTGGTGATTCCGCGGTGGTCCCAGGAAGGCTGATCGGCGGCCGGGATCGCTCCACGCCCCCCGAGGGTTCCCCTGCGCGGCATTAGTGCTTATCCTTGGCATCTACGGATCGGGTTCCACGCGGTCTGACTCCACAGGGAGGGGGAGCGATGCCACTATCTGAGCATGAGCAGCGCCTGCTCGAGCAGATGGAAAAGGCCCTCTATGCAGAAGATCCCAAGTTCGCCACCTCCCTGCGTTCAGCTGGATCGGCTAATGCCCACAGGGGAAGGGCCGCCCTAGGTGTCCTCGGCTTCTTCGCGGGGATGGGACTGATTCTTGCCGGTGTGGCCACCGCTGTCATCGCCCTCGGCGTTATTGGTTTTGCGATCATGCTCGTTGGCTCCGTGCTGGTGTACAGCGCGTTCACCAGCAAGCCGAGCCGTTCTTCGGAAGAGGGCGGCGAAGCCCCACAAGCTGCTCCGCGTGCTGCAAAGCCGGCAAATGATGGCGGCTTCATGGACAAGATGGAAGACCGCTGGCGCCGTCGCCAGGAAGGCGATTCTTAGGCCGCGTGCCGCTGGCGGCAGAATGCTGCCATGACTGAAAGTTCACGCGTGGTTCCAGCTCAACTTGGCCGCTTCCTGGAAGACTTTGAAATTGGTACTACGTACCAGCATCCGCTCGGCCGGACTATTTCTGAGGCCGATTGCACATGGTTCACGCTGCTAACGTGCAATACCAACCAGAATCACTTCAACGCAGATCTCGCGCAGAGCAACCCGATTACCCAGGGCCGCATCATCGTGAACTCTGGTCTAACTGTTGCGGTGATCCTGGGAATCTCTGTGATCGATATGAGCCAAAACGCGGTGGCGAACCTCGGATGGACGGACATCAAACTTACGCATCCCGTCTACGTAGGTGACACTCTCTACGCGGAGAGCATCTGCCTTGACGTACGGGAGAGCTCCTCGCGCCCGGAGATGGGCATCATCAAGATGAAGACTCGTGGACTCAATCAAGACGGTGACGAAATTGTTTCTTGGTTTCGATCTGTCATGATTCCGAAGCGTTCATCTGGGATAGGTCAGAACTACTTCCCGGAGGCTAAGGCCGGGCCACTGGTGGCGGAATAGCACAGTTCGGTTGCGTGGGTTTGCCGGCGAATCGCTCTTCTAGCCAACTGACCACGGAAGGCCCGGCAGTATTAGCGGTCTCTTGGTGATTGACCACGCCTAACCACAACATGGTCAGATCAGAACCGGCTGAGCACCACTTCTGTTGAGTAACTGCATTGGGCCAGGCCAGCACCACTTGATCCGCTGTACTTTGCGCAATTAAGGTTGGCATGTCCGCGGGCAACGGCGGGGGAGTCTGGGCATCAGCGAAGTTCTTCCAGTCAGCGTTCTTGACCGGGTTACTCGTAAAGAACGATTGGCCGAGGGCTTGCCGGGCGGCCAATTCGATCAGCAGGGCGTCGTCATTGTTGAGACATTCATTTGCGAGGCGTTCGTAATTCCTGAGACCCGCGCCGGTGAGGATGTCATCAAGGGCAAGCTGTGGATCAACCAGGGGCCACGAGACGGCGACTTCGGGTCCAATACCCCAGCCGATGGCACCTTTCCACTGGGCCTCCATGATGTCGGCAAGTTGGGCGGCTGGTGCCGCAGCGGCAACTGCCACGAGGGAAAACTCAGGTGCAAGTTCGGCAGAAAGGTGACCTGTCCACAGAGCTGAGTGACCGCCTTGGGAGTGGCCCCAGACTGCGTATCGCGAGCCGATATCGGCATCGGGAAGTTGAGCAGCCGCACGCACGGAATTAACAACGTCGCGTGCTTCGGCCTCGGCAACAAGGTAGAGCTCTGGTCCAGGAGTTCCTAGGCCTACGTAATCCGTGGCGGTTACCAACCAGCCCCGTTCGAGCATGTCCGAAAGCCAGTCTTGGGTATCGGAGAGTGGGTCAGATGAACGTGATGGAGCGCACGCATCACCCATGCCGAGTGTTCCGTGGGCCCATGCAACCACTGGACGGCCCTGCGCCGGTGCCGTTGAATTCGGAATGAAAACCATGCCGCTCGAGGCTGCCGGTGTTCCATCGGGTCGCTGGGAGACATAGAGGATTCGATACCCAGTTCCTCCGGCTACCTCGACACCCAGCGGCTCCGAACGTAGAAGCTGTCCGGGAGTTTGTGGAAGGGGTTCGGGTGGTAGGTAAAAACCTGAAATCTCAGACTGTTGTCTATTCACTTGCTCACCTTGATTGAGAAGGACCGCCCCCACGACGACGATGGGAATCAAAATGATGATCCCGATTGCCACGGCAACCTTTGCCCACGTCCGCATGGGGGCAATGTACTTGCCGTAAGCGTCTAGGGGATCATTGCATCGTGGTTGACGGGCACCCTACTTCTCAGCGGAGCATCGTGGTTGTCTCCCGAGCCAGCACACCGGAAACCGAAGGCGACTCACGGGCACTACTCCTGGACCTCATTGCCGGGATGCGCGGGTTAACCGCCTACACCGTGGCAAGTGCCATACACATCACGAGTGCTGCCGCAGCCTCAGTGATCAATTCCTTACTTGATCGAGTGGTGCCAGTTGTGGCTGATGCCATCGTGAGCCGAATTGATGTCACGGAACTTGTGCTTAGCCAAGTGGACTTACGCCCAATAGTGCTGAAGGCCCTTGACGAGCTAGATCTCACACGTATCGTTTTGGATCGAGTCGACGTCAATGCAATCGTTGCCGAGGCAGACATCGACACGATTATCAATCGCGTCCCGATCGTGGAAATTGCAGATTATGTGATGGACGAGATTGATCTGCCAAGCATCATCCGGGAAAGTACTGGTGGTGTGGCCGATGCAGCGATGCAGGGACTCCGCATGCAGTCAACTCGTATTGATACCAGCCTTTCTAGCTTGACCGATCGCATCCTTAGCCGACGACGCGCACGTGATCTCGATGCGCCGGGAGAGCCCGATGCGCTTCGCTGAATATCAACGCCTATTGCGGGAGGGACGAGCGCCGCAGCCAGATCCGCTTCCGAAGGAAGCCCGGCCCCTACAGGGAATGCGCGCTGGGTTTGTTACGAGAGCGCTCGCCGTGTTCATTGATATCGGCGTGGTGGCCGCTGTGGTCGGCGGCACCTGGGCCACGCTCTGGCTGCTCGCAAAGATCCTGATTCCCCTTCGGGAGTTTGATCTGCCGCGCCCCATCTCATTGATTCTGGTGGGCTACGTCGTGATGTGGATCTATTGGACGGGCGCATGGGCTAGCACAGGCAAGAGTCTTGGTGGATTTGTCATGGGAATTCGAGTGGTCAACCACGCTGGCGATCGGATGGGGGCTGCATCGGCAGCCCTGCGATCCGCTTTCTGCGTGGTTTTCCAACCTGGGTTGCTCTGGGTTGTGGTGAGCAGAAAAAACAAGTCGGTGCAGGACGTGTTGCTAAGAACCAACGTCATTCACGATTGGCAGACGGTGGCGCGCCAGCCTGTTGGCTTGCGTGAACATGACCTAGAGATTGAATGAACCCGTAGCCACGCCGGCCAGCGAGACAACTGCGAGCGCTGTTACGGCCAAAGCTAATGTCAGCGATGTTCGCCCGCTGATGATGAGCGCGTTATGGCGACGATTCCGAACATGAATGAGAACGGATAACGTGCCGAGCGAAATAACCCCAAGCGCAATGGATGTGACGGCAAGTCCGCGTGCGTCTTGCACCGTGAGGCGAGCCACAGCGAATGCCCCAATAGCAACCGCCAGGAACGTCCGAACCCAAGACCACGTGGTGCGCTCCTCTGCCAACACGGGCGGAGTCTGCAACTGATCATTCATAGGAGCGTCACGAGAACGATGAGGGCAAGCGCGCAGACAAATGCCATCAAGAGAATGGCTCCGGTCGGAGAGGGGATGCTGGTTCGGTTGCGGAGGGCTTGCTCGGTACGCGCCCAGCGCCACCAGGCCCAAGGAGCGAGAAGGGCGGCCGCCAAGAGGAGAACGGCCGCCAGCCACCGATCAATTGACGTGTTGGCAACCACATCCAGGGTGGCTAAAGCGATACCGCCGGCTGCAATACCGAGGGAAGTTCGAATCCAGGCGAGGAAGGTGCGTTCATTCGCGAGTGTGACTCGGGGGTCTGGGTCAGTGCCATGCCGATAGATCCAGCGGGGCCAACGCTTGTCAGCCGCATCTTTCATTGAGCACTCCTAGTCTTAGAGACGGTATTGAGCAGATGGAGTTGGGTGGTGGCACGGGTACATGCCACATAGATGCTTGACCCATTAGGCCTTTCACCCGCAACGATTTCAGGGTTGATGACGAATACGTGATCGAATTCAAGTCCCTTGGAATCCTGCGCGGTCAAAACACCTATCAAAGCGTCAATTGCATTGGCGCCGGAGCCAAATTCTGAGCTCGTGAGGCGTTCAGACCAGAGTTCGTACTCTGATTCGGCAACTATGACCGCCGCGCGGCCAGAGAAATCGCCGAGTGTTTCAAGAATGGTTTCTTGAAGTTGATCATCGTGCAGGATGAGGGATTCTGTAGGCGGTCCACTCCGGATCGGGCGAATTGACGGAGCTGTGCCGCCGAAGCGAATCAGCCACTCCATTGCGGTGGCTGCTATTTCCTCAGTAATTCGGTACGTGATGGTGAGTTCCTGAATATGGAGCTTGTCGCCGGACCAACCGAGAGCTTGGTGCCAACTCCTAGCGGCGGCCGGATGCGATGCCTGCTGGAGATCACCTACCACAGTCATGGAACGACGAGATGAGCGTCGCTCAATTGCCCGCCATGCCATGGCGCTGAGTTCCTGAGCCTCATCCACGATGACATGACCGTAGATCCATTCGTGATCATCGGCGGATCGTTCGGCGAGGGTTCGGTGAGTCCGCTCCTCGTATTGCCTATTGGCCAGATGCAGATCACCGGCGCTGAGCTCTCTGGGGTCATCGGGATCGGGCGCAGCAGCCCTGGCGCGTGGCCGTGTCCAGGTTCCAAGTCGGAAGACGGCTTCATCGATGAGCGGAATGTCATCTGGCGTCCATGCCGCATGTAGGTCTCTGATTATGAGCAACTGCTCGTCGGGGGTGAGAATTCCCTCGGCATGCTGGGACAGGAATTCTGGCTCCGAGAGTAGCCGGCGGATGATGTCTTCTGCGCTCGTTGGCATCCACATGAGATTGAGTTCACGGCGCACGTACCTATCGTCAATGAATTCGCTGATTTCATCCGCGATGTCTCGGGCGTCAGGTTGTGAATCGCCGGCTGCTCGCAGCCGAGTGCGCGCAGCGATCTCCAAGAGGCGTCGAAGGAACACGTCCCGGCCTTCGTGATAACGATGAGTGCGGGAGAGGCCTTTTGCCGCATCAGCAATTTGGCGTTGTGACAGCGAAACGATCCCGCTGTTATCTGTCTCGATTCGAAGATTGGCCTGCGGGAGGCGAATCCTTGATGAAATTGCGCGGGCAATGACCTCGGCCATGCGTGCATCGCCCTTGATTGCAGCTACATCGGGGGAGTCGGTGGCCGTTGCGCGGATTCCAGGAACGAGGGTGGCTGGCGTTGTCAGAACAACGTCAGTTTCGCCGAGGCTAGGTAGCACTTGATCGATGTACCGCAAAAACATTGGGCTGGGACCCACAATCAGCACTCCGTCGCGCGCCAACTTTTCCCGGTATGTGTAGAGGAGCCATGCAGCCCGATGAAGCGCCACAACGGTCTTCCCGGTGCCAGGTCCACCTTGCACGACGGTGACCTGTTCGAGCGGGCTGCGGATGATCGCATCCTGATCCGCTGCAATCGTAGACAGAATGTCTGCCATCCGGCCATCGCGCGGCACCTGCATCGCACCAGCTGCCGCCATGGAGGAGTGGTCAAGCTCCCCGGTGAAGTACTCGTCGTCCACGTGAGTGATGACGTCGCGGCCAGAGTTGCTTCTTGTGGAAATCCGCCTACGCATGTCGAGGCCGAGTGGCTGCGCGGACGTGGCTTGGTAGAAGGGCGCTGCTTGGGGTGCGCGCCAGTCCACGAGCAGCACGTCACCTTGCTCGGATCGCAGGCCCACACGTCCTATGTAGAGGAGTTCGCCATCTGTATCAATGCGCCCAAAACAAAGGCGGCGCACCGCAGCCTGAGCGGCGCGCAGCTGCTGATGCAGATTGAGGAGGTGTGCTTCACGTTCAAGGTCATCTTGACCCGTGCCCGTCGGTGGTGCGGAGCTGACGTGAGCGATTCGTTGTTCTAGATGCGTGATTTGTCTGGCCAAATCCTCCTGAAAGGAATCGAGCCGGTGTTGCTCGGCTTCGATGATGGCGTTCACGTAGTTCCCTGCTGCTTGCGAGTTTTTGGGTGCATAAGTTTGGCATATGCCTGGCGCAACTGTCAGTCCGGTCTTAGGCACAATGTTTGGGTGGACCGTGAGGAGCTCTTCGATATCTACGATGCCACTCGTGTGACCGTCTTTTGGGGCGGTGAATGGGCAGATGCGGATGACATCGTGAAAGAGAGGGGCGAGGGGGCCGTGGTGATGACCGCGTGGAACCCGGGTTGGGAGCGCCCTTCACGCGAGGCGAACGAGGCGGCCAATGTTGCAATGTATGCCGATTTGACTAATGGACCTTACGAAGTGGTCCCCGCAATTGGAGCATCGGTCGATGAGGCGCACAGCGAACCTGGATTTTTAGTCTGGGGGATGAATCCGCACCTCGGTTGCGAGATCGCCAGCAAATACGGGCAGTTCGCAATTTACGTGTATTCCGCAGACGGATCGCGAGAGACGCGTGATTGCACGTGAGCTATCGGACACTAATCCGATGCTGTGGGCGAAGGTGACGAAGGACTCGGCGATGTAGTTGGGCGCAAAGCGGATTTGGGTCGGACTTTGGCTGGGCGGTCCTTGTCCATAAGCACCACCCAGGTTTGACCTGGGTGGAATGCCATCTCGCTTCCGTCTGCGGCGGTGAAGTGCGTACCGTCCTGAGCGCTCTCCCTCGCCCACGTCACCTCGAATGCCTGACCATCGCGTAGAACGAGCGCCGTCCCGCTCCCAATGGTTTCGGCATGCGGAGTGTTGCCGCCCCCTTTATCGAAGTACTCTGACGCCGATTGCTGCACGTATTGAATGACAACGGTATTTGCCTGCTGCTGGAGACCGGATTCCTCAGATATGGCTGGGATTCCGTTGAGGTCCACGGCATATGTGTTGGAGCCCGGTTGGTAAGTGAAGTCCGCACTCGCATAACTCCACTCGACTCGGGCCTTTCGCACCGGAACACCGCCCTCGGGTGGGGTCGGGTCGAAACCAAAACCAATGTCATGGGACACGCTCGCTTCGGTTGCTCCGTCTAGGGCTGCGCTGCCATCCAAGAAATAGTTGTAGGGGGCCCTGCGTGAACGATCCCGAGAGTATGAATCCGCGTCCTTATTCGGCGACACATCAATCAGATTCGCCGCATCTATGACTGGCCACATCTTGCGTTGAACGCCGGAAAACGAAAAGGCCGGATTGCCGAACTGAGCCAAAAGGTCGATGTCTGTGATCCGAGCAGAACGTACTGGTCCTATGCGATTCGGTACGTCACTAGAGAAGACAGCGGCGATCCTGGTGATGCCGTACTCAACCTCTTCCAAATAAACGATGTCTGCGCGATCTAGACCAGCCTGCGGTTGAGCGTTGCGGGTGTTGTCGTACTTGACCACCAGAACGGGGCGCGGTTCGTCTAGGGGCTCACCAGTGAAGTCCGAGCGAGGTACCGGCGGTGGCGTTGGGCTCGGCGAGGAACGTGGGCTCGGCGAAACGACGGATGGTGAGGACTCGGGTGCTGATGCCGAGGCCGCGGGTGCGGCAGTCGGGGTTTGGGTGCACCCGGTGACGGCTAGGGGCAGGAGCGCGACGACCAAGGCCCAACTCAGGCCTGAAGCGGGGGACACGGGCTAACGGTACGTAGCGGTAGTGGCCACGAGACCTTCGGCGCGCCTAGATCTGAGTGGAAAGCCAACCCATGTTTTTGGGCCTAGATGGTTGACGGTGGAGGAAAGTGGAGTAAAGTGGCGCCACCTGGAGGTTCCAGGTGTGCTTTTGGGGAAGAAAGCATTTGGAGGGGCGCATGTTTCTGGGCACTCATGCTCCGCGCCTGGATGACAAGGGCCGCCTCGTTCTCCCCGCCAAATTCCGCGAACAGTTGGCCGGGGGATTAGTCCTCACCCGGGGCCAAGACCGATCCCTGGTGGTCTGGCCGGCAGCCGAGTTCAGTAGCTATTCCGAGCGCCTTAGCGAGGCGTCGCGCTCTGATGCCCGGGTTCGGGCCTACCTTCGGGTGCTCTTTTCGGGGGCTTCGGATGAGATCCCCGACCGCCAGGGGCGGATCACCTTGCCACCGGCACTGCGCGAGTACGCGGGTCTAGACCGCGAAGTCATCGTGGTGGGCAATGGCACGACCGCCGAAATCTGGGATGCCCAGGCATGGACCACCTACCTGACCAGCCAGGAGACGAACTTCTCAGATCTAGATGAGGAGGTGATCCCAGGAATTCTCTAGAGCCGCTGGGCTATCTCGTACGAGTCCGTGCGATGAGGCCTCCAGCCGCAGCCCCCTGACGTCACTTCCCCGATGGCAGGTGGCCTGAGCGGATGGAGACCTGACCGCACGAAACCAGAAATCTGCAGTTCACGTTCACAAAGGAAAAGGGTCGAAAATGAGCACTCTGACGCAATTCGCGCACCAGCCGTGGGTGCGCACCGCCCGGACATCCCTTGCTGTTGTTACGGCGGGTGTTCTCACGGGCTCCGTGGTCTACGCCGTCTCCATCATGGTTGGTACCTGGAACTAACGTGATGGCGCCGGAGGCAACGTTCCCACCGCATCACGTGCCAGTGATGCGGGAACGGGTCTTTGCTCTCCTCGCGCCGGCCCTGGAAACACCATCGGCGGTTTTGGTGGATGCGACCCTGGGATTAGGTGGTCACGCTGAATTCTTTCTTGAGCAACTTCCGCATCTGAGACTTGTTGGTCTGGACCGCGATGAACGCGCCCTTGCCCATTCACGTGAGCGTCTTGCGCCATTTGCTGACCGCGTCACGCTGGTCCACGCCGTCTACGACGAAAT
>JBJOIE010000147.1:0-5432 GCA_046047295.1 Actinomycetota bacterium
TTGTTGGAGCACTCCAGGCAATGAGTGCCGCCTTCCCGGTGGCGCAAGATCGTGACCAGGCCGCACTCCTGGCTGCATTGGTGGAGTTTTCCGTTAACCACGCCCTGCCGCGTGCCTGGGATAGCCCACGCTTACGCGAAGCACTCGCGCAACTTCCGTGGAATGAATCGATCGATCAGGCGCAACTGCTGTGGGAATTGCATCACGATGGATCGCAGCACGCGGACGTCTCGGTTTCGGTGCGTTCACGCACCGGCCGTGACTCGGCGGTGCTCGTTGATTTCGAGATCGACGAATTTGACATTTCAGAAGCCGGCGCCGAGAAAATGGGCACCTTCTATCGGGTGCAGATGGCACCGATGGGCGCCGATCTCACGGCATGGACGCAGCGGGTATTTGATGCTGCGGGAGTTCGGCTCGAAGTGGCGGATAACCCCGCGTTGGAGGCACTGACAGCTGTAGCCGGGCAGATCGACTTCGTAGGAGTGACACCTCGGCGAGCTGGTGTGCGGGTGATCTTTGGCCTAGAGACCGTTGAGCAATTGGCTGCCGTGGGTGGGGTTCTTGCGGCCGCTGGCGTACCGGAGGCCACCGTTGCACGGTTACCGTTGCTGGAACCGCTCATCGCCTCGGCACATGCGCTGCGGCTGGCTGTTGATGCAACCGAGGATTCGATCGAACCCAATATCGGCGTTGAGGTCTTTCTTCGTGACGGCAATGGCCGCTGGTTGCCCGGGGTGCTCGATGCCCTTGGTCTCGATTCCGGTGTGATCGAGGAACTGACTTCGGTGCTCGATCGAGATCCGGTGGTGCGCGAGCTCATGCTCGCCCCCGGCGTGGTGACCGATCAACTCCGCTATTCACCGATGCACGTCAAGATCGCTTTCGACGCCAACGGCAACGTGAGCGCCAAGACGTACGTTGCTGTGGACAATCTGGCGCTGACCACGTTCGGCAGAACGGTCGAGGATCGCGATGTGCCCGCCACCTGGGAATTCCACGATCTCCTTTTCCACTCCCAGGTGCGCAATGGCCGATTGCGTCACCGTATCGGTGGAACAGCGCGCTTCTCCGTGGTCCCAGAACTCAATCTGCAGCCCGGTCCGGTGCCACCTGGCGACGTTGTGCTTCCCGCTGTTGACGTCGCTGCCGTGGTTGCAGCCGACCCACCCTTCGGTGAGGTGATGCGCAACCGTGAATCCGATCGCGATTGGAACGGCCCGGAGATTTCCCTGGAGTCACTTGCCGAGTTACTCGCGCGCGTGGGCGAGATCATCCCGCGGGAGATGGAATTCGGCGATCAGACCAGTGAATTCGGAGGCGCTCCCTACCCATCGGGTGGTGGCATCTATGAAACCGACATCGTGGTACTGGCCCATCGCGTCACCGGATTAGAGCCGGGGGCCTACCTCTACCGCCGTGAATCGCGTTCACTCAAGCCATTGATGGGCAGTGATATGGATCGTGATTCACTGCTGATCTTCGCGGCAGAGGCCACGGGAAATGGCGTCTCGCGGCCGCAGGCGCTGCTCGTCTTGGCAGCGCGCTTCCCCGATCTCGCGGTCAAGTATGAGGGCATCGCGTATGCGCTCATGGTGAAGCACGTGGGAGTGCTCATGGCGACGATCGCCTATACGGCCTCCGCAATGGGCCTGGGAGCCGTTCCGATTGGCACCGGCGACAGCGATGCCTTTGCCGCGGCCACCGGGCTCGATTACTACCGGCATGGCTCCATCGGTGAAATTGCGATCTCTCAGCCACCCACACGCTGAGCTGGCGCGCGTCACGATTCCGCCAGTGATTCCTTGCCTATCAACCCCAGGCTGACGTACGCTTTTTCCAGCACGCTGGAGCTCGGCGTGCCCAACTCAATTGGAGTGTCCCATGCCTGAAGTTTCCATCCCGCGGCCAGACGCAGCACCAGCCGTTGATCGGCTCGTACTTCGTGAGCATGCGGTTCGAGTAACCCTTGGCACTTCGTACACCTGCTGCCCGGGAATGGCGTGCTTCGAGAGTGAGGCTTCTCCATCTGGGATGACATGCATCGGCTTCAGTTGCTTTGCTGAAGACGTGGCCCCCGCGACATTCTTGTGCGGCTGCTGCGGCTGCTTCGACGTCGAGTAGAAAAGGAATTGTGGGCACCTGCAGCCTTCTGCCCATCGGCGCGTGAATCTGCTCCCAGCTTTGTTACCAGAAGATAGGTGTGGGATTCAGTTCTGCTTCGGTGAGCGGAGTTGACCGCCAGCCCATGGTGACCGGTACGTCATAAAGACGTCCTGGTGCGTAGCGCGGCCAGAAGTGACGCATGCCCGGCACCATCACCTTCACTACCGGCATGCCCACATCCGGGTGCGTCATATTCATAACGTGCAGTTCCATCCCTTGGTTCTCCACCAGGGCTGCAACGCGCTCCACGTTGTCCTTGCCGTCGGTTGTCCAATCATGGGCATGTGCCTCGGGGCCGACCGGGTTGCCGTTCGGGAACACGTAGGGGTGAGCCTCCAGTGATTCCAGGCGCCACCAGGCAACCTCGGGATTGAGGCCCGCCTCCACTGCCTCATCGGAATGCTGGTGTTCCAGGGCCGGGATCATTCCCAGCATCTGGTTCATCTCAGTGATGGCGCGCAGGATCGCTCCACGTGGATCGCGATGGGAACCGAAGCCGAGCAAGACGCGTGGCGCACCCTCGCGCGCCTTCGATGCGGCTACGAAGGCCGGAATGCCCAGATCACTCGTGATATCGAGAACCCATAAGTCCCGATCGAGTTCATTGGCATAGTGCTCACGAACTTGATGGAAGTACTTCTCGTCGAAGTGCTGGGCGTATGCATCGAGATCCGCCGCCGGACGCGGGACGCGGTTGTACCACCAGGTGGCAACTGCATCGCGTTCGGTGAGCTCGAAGAAACCTTGCAGGATCGCATCTTCAATCGACGTGCCTGCGGCGTTGCCGTTGGAATCAGCGGAACAACCATTGGGCGGATAGGCGCCGCCATAGAGGTAGAAGGCGCTCGCCGTGGGGACCCACACCCGAGACTTGCGCGTGAGTGACCACGCGGGCGACCACTCCATCTCCACGCTCGGATCGAACTCGAAGGGAACCTTGTGCATCCCCTTGTGTGTTGCATTCCACTGCTCACGATCGGCGTACTGCGCGTCTGAGAACAGCGTCATGGTGCGCGGATCGATGGCACTGTCTCCGAGGGAATCCTTCGAACCCACGATCGTGGGCTCTTCACCGGTATAGGTGGCGGCGAATCGCTCGATAGCTTCGGCCAATGCTCCAGCGCGCGCTTGTTCAGCACTCGTTCCCTTGCCGCCTGCGCTCTGCCGGAAGCCGCATGCCTTGGCGCCCTTGCGTACCGTAGCGAGGTTGATGCCCGATTCCACTACGTGGATCACGCTCGACTCATCTGTGATGCGCCGCAGTTGCTCCACCACACCGGTACGCCTGCTCACGTGATGTCCGTAGCGATCGATGGTCTGCTGCGGGGTTAAGCGGCGATAGGAGCCATCATCCTTGGCATCGAGTGCTCCTCCCTCCAGGGTGATCATGTGATGATCACTCTCCACGGTGAGTGGCTCACCGCATTGCGGGCATTGCGGGCGGCGCACCACGTAGTGCACCGTGCGCTCACCGGAAGTGTGATCGAAAACGATCATGTGTGCAATGGATTCGTCCGCATGTGTATTGGCATCGTGGAACCCTGCTGCTCGCCGCTTCACCGCGAGCGAGATTTCGGTGGCACCATGGGCTGCCGTGCCAGGGGTCCAGCCATGTGCAACGGGACCCATCCGATCCTCAGGAGCTAGGAGCCGCTTCTCTACCTGACGGTTAAAACGCAGACGGTTCGCTAGGCATTCCAAGCACGGACCAGGTTCACCTAGCCAGGGACCAACCGTGGGCCGCGCGCCTGCGAGATTGGCCAGGAGAATCGGACATCCGGTTGCAGTGATCTTGTCAATGACAGCGGGAAGATCAGGGTTGAGGTAATCGTCGGCGAGCACCACGGCGTAATCGGCTGACGTGATGTTATTCGTCACTGTGATGCCGTGCTCGCCGAGGGCTGCAATCACCGCATCGATCGGGTTATCGCCAACGGTGGTGATGAAGACAGATGTTGACGCCGCCTTTTCGTGGTTGTCCACACCCCACCAGAGGGCAAAAAGCTTCTCCGGATCCGCATGTTCACGCGCATCCACCACGAATCCGCGATCACGCATGATCTGCACGGCCGCCGGTACTTCTTCCGCTGTGGCTGTTCCATCGGCGAGCATGCGCTCGGTGATCTGCTCGACCGTCATGGTGCCATCGAGGTGCGCGGCCAGATCGCAGAACAACTCACCGGTGAGACGCAGTTCATCGGTATCGGTGATCAGGTAGATCTCCGTGGGTGGCGTGCGAATGACCCGGCAATGCGGGGCGAGGGCGATGAGCGCATCGGGTTCGAGGGGGCTTGACACGCGCTAAACCTAGTGGTTCGCCCCGTGAGCCCAACGCGAATCAGGCGTGGAAGAACTCGATGGCTGTCCAGACCCCGAGGGCAGACACGATGGCACCGGAAACCAAGCGGATCCGCCAGATGGGGATGCGATCGCTCAGGTAGCCACCGAGCATCGTGGCCGCGGCTGCCACGGTGATGAGCGCGAGCCACGAGCCGAGAAAGACGCTGAGGGGCATGGACGTCCGAGCGGCCATTCCGGCGGTGAGGAGTTGGCTGAGGTCGCCCCACTCCGCGGCGAAAAGCACACCAAAACTGGTGACGAACACCATGCCGAATGACGGGCGGGCGGGCAGATGCGTAATGCGTTCGTCGCGTTCCACTTCATCGAGTTCGGCCTGTTCACGTGCTCGCTCGCTACTACGTGAGGCCAGACCACCTTTGATCAGGATGAAGGCTCCAATGGTGAAGAGGATGAACGTGATGCCGAGTACGAGGCGTTGTGGTGCCAGGGCGAGCAGTCCACCGGCGGCTACGGCAATCGCCGTTTGCACCGCGAAGGCCGCAGCCACACCCAGCCAGACCGCGCGACGGGGAAAACGGGTCGCAAGAACCAGGGTGGCGATGAACGTCTTATCCGGGAATTCTGCCGGGAGGATCAGCGCGAACGTGGTGAGAATCGTGGGGAAATCAAGAGTCATTCGTTGCGTTGCCTGAGGAATCGGGGGTGGCCGTATCTGCTGGCGCGCCAATGCCCGGCGGAAGTTTGTCCAGCACCTCGGTGGCCAATGTTGGCCAGATAACGGGCGTGGGGATACGGCGCGAACCCGACCACGGTGCGGGGACGGCATCGATTTTCTTGGCGATCTCATGCGCGGGGAATTCATATCGGGCACGAGCAACCTTGAATTGGGCCCAGGCTTCATCCCCATCCACCTCAACGGGGAATTGGGCCACCTTGAGCATGGCAACGGCCTTATCGAACTCCTC
>JBJOIE010000148.1:0-19335 GCA_046047295.1 Actinomycetota bacterium
CAGCAGATGCGATATGACCAATGGATCAAACCATGAGAGGTGGTTCGATGCGATGACTATTCCGCCATCTGTGCAACGCAGATTGTCAGTACCCCGCCAATCCCGTTTGGTCAACGAGGTCATGAAGGGCCACAGAATGAATACCGCAAACCGATATCCCCAGCCCAGCCGCCATCGACGGCGTACCCGTGCAACCACCTCTGGAGCCTAATGCCGCGTCATGAGGGTCATGGCGGCACTGTTCACTTATGCGGTTTGATGTGGTGATGGATACCTGGCGGGCCATCGTGCCCATCCGAGGTCTTCAGGATGCTAAGTCTCGTTTCCTGGATCTTCCTCTTCCCGGTGCCACGCTTGCTTGGGCAATGTTTACCGATCTGCTGAACTCGTTGAACCGAGCAGCCTGCATCCACGAGATCACCGTAGTTACGTCCATCAATCCTGAGGAATTCCAGGAACGTTTCCCAGGAGTTGCCTGTGTGCAGGAGCCGCCTGGCGTTGGACTCAATCACGCGATAGGTATCGCGGGTGCCCAACAACTCCCGGCAAGCACCAAAGGGACGATGGTGTTCCTTGGGGATCTCCCGTGCATCAGGCCGGATGACATTGACCATTTGAGTGCAGTCGGAATCGATCAGCCGAGCTTCGTCCCGGACGCAGCCGGCAGCGGTACCACGATCTGGTGCGCGCCGAAGACCTACCCGGTTAAGACACACTTCGGGCGCCATTCACGTGCCGCGCACAGAGCATCGGGGGGCACTGAACTTGGCAATGGATTCACCGCAGATCCATGGCCACGCTTGCGCAGGGACGTGGACACCCAAGTTGATCTTTGGGACGCGCACCGCATTGGTCTCGGCCCGGTGACGCTCGCAACGGTTGCGCCGTACTTCCCGGTGAAGGAAGACTGAAGGCCCCTCCCATCTGGGAGGGGCCTTCAGCGAAGCATGGACTACTTAGCGCTTCGCGGTCTTCTTGGCCGGGGCCTTCTTAGCGGCGGTCTTCTTGGCCGGGGCCTTCTTTGCAGCGGTCTTCTTGGCGGGCTTTGCGGCGGTTACCTTCTTATCACCAGCTACAACGCCCTTGAACTCCGCACCAGCGCGGAACTTCGGCAGCTTGGTGGCCTTGATCTTCACGGTCTCACCAGTGCGCGGATTGCGGCCCAGCCGCGCTTTGCGTGCCGCTGACTCAAACACACCAAAACCGCTCAGGGCAACTCGCTCACCCTTGGCGACTGCCTTCTTGGTCTCGTGCAGGAATGCTTCGACGATCTCGGTTACGTCGCGCTTGCTATGGCCAAGGCTGGCCGCAACGTTGTCAATCAGGTCTGCTTTGTTCACGTTTACTACCCCTCCGGAGGGTTCTAAAGTCGACCGGTTGGCCGACACTGCGAACTTAGTCCGAAGGTGGCCATTCACTAGGCACGGCACGCCGAAAATTCATTGCGCTAGAAAGAGATTTGACCCACTCCATGTGCAATTGTGCGGGCGCCATAGGTCACACTGTTGTTGGCATATAGGAGGGCCGAGATGCTTCGAACTCATCAATCTCACCAATGTGCTGCAAGGTGATGCCAATATCGTCGAGACCCTCCATCAACCGCCAACGCATGTAGGGGTCAATTTCAAAGTTCGCCGTAAAGCCATTCGCCGAAACAGTCTGCGCCCCCAGATCGACGGTGACTGGTGTGGCCGGCTCCGCTTCCACGATCTCCCAGAGTCTCTCAATGTCGCCCTGATCAACCTGGCAGGTAAGCAATCCACCCTTGCCGGAGTTCCCTCGGAAAATATCGGCGAATCTGGACGAGAGCACAACTTTGAAGCCAAAGTTCTGTAGCGCCCACACTGCATGCTCGCGTGAGCTTCCGGTACCGAAATCAGGACCAGCGATGAGGATGGAAACTCCCTGAAACTCTGGGCGATTGAGCACAAAGTCCGGATCTTTACGCCATGACGAGAACAGTCCGTCTTCAAATCCATCTCGGGTGATCCGCTTGAGGTACTCCGCGGGGATGATTTGGTCGGTATCGACATTTGACCTTCGCAACGGTGCTGCTGTTCCCGTGTGCTGGGTGAGGGCTTCCACGTGTGCTCCTTGGGTTCTGTCGCTATGCAATGGGTGAAAGATCAGCTGGCGAGGACAGGTGCCCCGTGACGGCCGTAGCTGCCGCGACCGCGGGCGAAACAAGATGTGTGCGCCCACCGGGTCCCTGGCGCCCTTCGAAGTTTCGGTTGGATGTTGATGCGCTTCGCTCGCCAGGCGTGAGCTTGTCTGGGTTCATGGCCAGACACATCGAGCATCCAGCGCCACGCCATTGCGCCCCCGCCGCGATGAAGATCTTATCCAGGCCCTCGGCTTCAGCCTGTAGGCGTACTTTGACCGAACCCGGGACAACGAGCATGCGCAGGCCGTCCGCAACCCTCCGTCCCTGAAGGACGTTCGCCGCGACTCGAAGATCCTCGATACGGCCGTTGGTGCACGAACCGAGAAAGACGGTATCGATGGCGACATCTCGCATCTGCGTACCGGGTTTCAAATCCATGTAGGCAAGTGCACCTTCAATTGCTACCCGATCGACATCGTCCTTGGCATCTGCCGGCGAGGGCACAACGCCACTGAGTGGAACGCCCTGACCAGGATTGGTGCCCCAGGTGACGAATGGGCTAAGTGAGGCGGCGTCAATTATTACTTCGGCATCAAACTTGGCATCGGGATCCGTGCGGAGCGTGCGCCAGTACTCCACAGCCGCATCCCAATCCGCACCCTTCGGTGCGTGTTCGCGGCCTTTGATGTAGTCGAAGGTGATGTCATCGGGTGCCACCATGCCCGCGCGAGCACCCGCCTCAATCGACATATTGCAGATGGTCATGCGACCTTCCATAGATAACGAACGAATGGCAGATCCGCGATACTCCAGCACGTATCCCTGGCCGCCACCCGTACCGATCTTGGCTATCACCGCAAGAATGATGTCCTTCGCGCTCACACCCTCAGGGAGCTCGCCTTCAACCGTGATGGCCATGGTCTTGAACGGCTTCAGCGGCAGGGTTTGTGTGGCAAGGACGTGTTCGACCTCACTCGTTCCAATACCAAAAGCAAGTGCGCCGAAGGCGCCATGGGTGCTGGTGTGCGAGTCTCCGCAGACGACGGTCATTCCGGGCTGGGTCATTCCAAGCTGAGGCCCGACAACGTGCACGATGCCTTGGTCCTCGCTACCGAGGGAATAAAGCCGGACACCGAAGTCGGCGCAGTTCCTGCGCAGTGCTTCCACCTGAGCTCGCGAAACCGGATCAGCAATCGGCTTGTCAATATCGATCGTGGGAATATTGTGATCCTCGGTGGCAAGGGTCAGATCAGGGCGCCGAAGCGGACGTCCCGATTGTCGAAGGCCATCAAATGCCTGGGGGCTCGTAACCTCATGGACCAGGTGCAGGTCTATATAGAGGAGGTCCGGTTCTCCTTCGGCGCTGCGCACCACGTGGTCATCCCAGACCTTTTCCGCCAGTGTTCGACCCACCAGATCTCCCTAGGAAATTTGACGGGCGCACGCGCACCCGCTCAGCACACCATTCTACGCGCGAAGAATTAGCGTGAAAAAGTAGATAGGCCCTCCACCAGGGAGGGCCTATCTTTCGTGTAGCCCCGACGGGATTCGAACCCGCGCTACCGCCTTGAGAGGGCGGCGTGCTAGGCCACTACACAACGGGGCCGTGCCAGAGCTGTGCACAAGCACAGTTCGCTGGGGTACCAGGACTCGAACCTAGACTAACTGAACCAGAATCAGTTGGGCTGCCAATTACCCCATACCCCAAGGGAGCAATGAGTATAGGTGGAGGCAGTCCCTCCCACGCAAACGGCCTATCCCCTTGAGTGCGTTCAGGATCCGGTGATGCCGACCCTGGCGCGCTGGATCCTGTTCATGCTCGCCTCGCTTCCGAGTATCTCCATGGACTCAAAAAGCGGCGGAGAGACGCGGCGTCCTGTGATGGCGATGCGTACGGGGCCAAACGCATGCTTCGGCTTAAGCCCAAGTCCGTCAACCAAGGCAGCACGAAGACAGTCTTGAATGGCGCCTGCCTCCCACTGATCGAGTTGCTGGAGAGCTTCCTCAGCCGCGACAAGTACCTCAGAACTTGATGGGTCGAGGGCACTGATCTCATCTTGGGGCAACTCATCATCCTGGTGGAATAGGAAGGCGACCATTTCCGCAGCCTGCCCCAACGTTTCCATTCTTTCTTGTATGAGCGGTACTACTGCGGTGAGCAGCGCATCTTCTTCGGCCGATAAAGCTTCAGCCGACCCATGACCGATCACCTCGGCTGCTCGGAGATAGGGCATGAGACGGAGTTTGAGGTCCTCCGCACTAATGTGCCGGATCCAATCACCGTTGATCGCGGTGCACTTCTTCAGATCAAACCTCGCGGGATTCGGGTTGACACGCTCCAAAGTGAATGCGGCAGCCATTTCCTGCGGGGAGAAGAATTCGACGTCATCGCCCATCGACCAGCCCAAGAGCGCGAGATAGTTGAGGAGTGCCTCAGGAAGGTACCCACCGTCCCGATACATCTGAAATGACGACTCTGGATCTCGCTTTGAAAGTTTCTTGTTTCCCTCCCCCATCACATAGGGCAGGTGACCAAACCGCGGGGTGGACCCATCCGAGACACCGATAGCGGCAAGCGCCTCGTAGAGGGCGAGCTGGCGAGGGGTGGATGAGAGCAGGTCCTCGCCACGCAGGACGTGGGTAATGCGCATCATGGCATCATCAACGGGATTCACCAAGGTATATAGAGGTTCGCCATTGGCGCGCACCAGCACGTAATCGGTAACGTGCTCGGCACCAAAGCGCACTTCTCCGCGCACTAGGTCATCCCAGGCAAAATCAGTTCCGGGCATCTTGAACCGAATGACCGAACTGCGTCCTGCTGCACGCAGTTCATCGCGCTCCACAGTGGTCAGGTCACGGCACGCACCGTCATAACCTGGAGCTTTACCCTGTGCCATCGCCTTCTCGCGGCGCTCCTGAAGTTCATCCGCAGTACAGAAGCAGGGGTAGGCGAATCCTTCAGTGACAAGCTTCTCCGCTACGTCGCGATAGATCTGCATGCGCTCGGACTGTCGGTAGGGGCCATACGGTCCGCCCACTTCGGGGCCTTCATCCCAGTCAAGACCGAGCCAGCGCAGCGCGGCAAGCAACGCGTCGTAGCTTTCCTCTGAATCGCGCGCACTATCGGTATCTTCAATTCGAAAGACGAATGTGCCACCGGTTCGCCGCGCATATGCCCAGTTAAAGAGCGCGGTGCGAATCATGCCCACATGCGGGTTACCCGTGGGCGAAGGACAAAATCGGACTCGAACCTCAGCCACGATCAATAACTCCATTCACCAAAGTGCCGATCCCTTCGACTGTCACCTTCACGGAATCACCTGCATGCAAGGGACCCACCCCGGAAGGCGTTCCCGTCAGAATCACGTCCCCGGGTAACAAGGTCATGGCCTCAGATACGTGGGCTACCAGTGTTGGAATATCGAAAATAAGGTCGGAAGTGTTGCCCGCTTGGCGCACCTCACCGTTTACGGCGCAGGTGATCGACAGCGCATCCGCGTCTATCTCTGTTTCAATCCACGGTCCAAGTGGACAGAAAGTGTCGAAGCCTTTCGCGCGTGCCCATTGCTGGTCCTTTTTCTGCAGATCCCGGGCAGAGACATCATTTGCGCAGGTGTAGCCAAAGATGACCTCGGCCACTCGTTCCTTGGGCACAGAACGGCACATTCGGCCGATTACCACAGCGAGTTCAGCCTCATGGTCAACGTGCTCAGATTGCCATGGGATTTCAATATTGGCCCCCGGGCCAATGATGGACGTATTCGGTTTGAGAAAGAGCAGAGGTTCCTCAGGCACAGCACTTTTCATCTCGGCTATGTGGGCCTGATAGTTACGGCCGATCCCAACGACCTTGCTGGGCAGCACGGGCGCCAGTAGTTCGACCTCGCGAGCCCGAAAAACCTGACCCTGCGGGCGCCATTCTCCGAAGGGGTGCCCCTCAATCAGTGCAATCACCGAATCATCGGTTACTTCGGAATCTGGGCCGAGGTTGTCTATCGCTGCGTAACTGATCTCATCGGCAACCCTGACCCGGCAAATGCGCATCCCCAAACCTTAGTTGCCGCCGGGATCATCACCTTCACGCGCGGCACGGACAAGACCATAGGTCAGGGCATCCTCCAAGGCTCGCCAGGAAGCAGCGATGACGTTTTCATGAACGCCAACCGTGGACCAATCATCATCCCCGTTCGAGGTTCCCACCAAAACCCGCGTGACCGCACCCGTGCCAGCCTTGTGACCTGCCGAACCATCGAGAATGCGCACCTTGTAGTCAGTAAGTTCGAGCTTTTCTAAGTCCGGATACAACTGAATCACGGCAGAGCGAAGCGCCCGATCTAGTGCGTTAACTGGCCCATTACCTTCCGCAGTGGAGATGATGCGTTCACCATTGGCAATTACTTTCACCGTGGCCTCGGTACGTACCTCCCCCTGGGCATCCTGCTCCACGATGGTGCGCCACGATTCCACCACGAAGCGCTCGGGGAGTCCCTCATCCCGAAGAACTAAGAGCTCGAACGATGCATCAGCCGCCTCAAAGGTCCATCCCCGTGCTTCGAGATCCTTTACCTGCTCAACGATGCGTCCCAGCCGCGCACTATCGCCACTGAGGTCATAGCCGAGTTCCTTACCCTTAAGTTCCACAGAAGCACGCCCAGCCATTTCCGTGACGAGCACCCTTTGACCATTGCCCACCACGGCCGGATCGATGTGGTTGTACAGACTGGGATCCACCTTGAGAGCAGACGCATGGAGACCGGCTTTGTGGGCAAATGCCGAAATCCCGGCATAAGCCTGGTGAGTATCAGGTGCAATGTTGGCAATCTCGGCAAGTGCGTGGGAGACCCGGGTCGTTTCCGCTAGTGCGCCCTCAGGGAGACAATCAATATTCATCTTGAGTACCAGGTTCGGCACCACAGAGAAGAGGTCGGCGTTCCCGGTGCGTTCGCCATAGCCGTTCGCGGTGCACTGAACGTGTGTCGCACCCGCTTCCACTGCAGCAATAGTGTTTGCCACCGCACATGCGGTGTCATCCTGGCAATGGATTCCAAGGCGAGCGCCTGTTCTTTCCCTGACATCCGCAACGATCGCGGCGATACCACTGGGTAGCATCCCCCCATTCGTGTCGCACAGCACCGAAACATCAGCACCCGCTTCGCTGGCAGCTTTGACGAGGCGAACTCCGTAATCAGGATCATGCTTGTATCCATCAAAGAAGTGCTCCATGTCAACGAAAACCCGGCGCCCCTTCTCAACCAGGTGGGCAACGGTTTCGCGCACCATTGCCTCATTTTCATCAAGTGTCGTCTTGAGCGCTTCAGTGACATGACGTACGTCTGACTTCGCAACCAGCGTGATCACAGGAGCACCTGAATCCAGCAGGGCTTGAACTTGGGGGTCTTCGGCAACGGATACCCCGGCCTTGCGTGTAGCGCCGAATGCCACCAGTTGGGCGTTCTTCAGGTTCAATTCCTTTTGAGCACGAGCAAAGAACTCCGTGTCCTTGGGCAGCGCACCTGGCCAACCACCCTCAATGAAGCCAACTCCATAACTATCGAGAATCCGTGCAACCTTGAGTTTGTCTTCCACTGAGTACGAGATTCCTTCACGCTGGGCTCC
The DNA here is from genome assembly GCA_046047295.1 of Actinomycetota bacterium. Classification (GTDB taxonomy): domain Bacteria; phylum Actinomycetota; class Actinomycetes; order S36-B12; family S36-B12; genus VGCC01. The sequence goes on from JBJOIE010000148.1 coordinate 7,724, forward strand.
ATCGCGCAGCGTGGTGTCATATACGTGGAACTCATCCGAAACGGCCATACTCGTCCTCTTCCTCCCCATCAAAAAAGCCCCCCGCTCGGCGAAGGGCTGCGCGTCGAGGGTGCTCGACGCGCTAATTAATGATGATGGTGATGCTGGTGTGTGCGGTGCTCACGAGCGTAGTCTGCCACATCAGCAGCAGGTGGGTGTACTGGACTAGATATTTCCGTCCACGTGAATGGTGATGGAGCAAAGGTCCCCCACCCCCACATCCTCGGCCACCCGCACCGACTTCTTGATGGGCAGGATGAAACTCTTGGCTTCCTTGCTGGGAAAGATGGAGGTACTCCATCTCGATGCACCAAGTGCAACTGTCACTGGAACGGAACCGAAACCTGCCCGTTGAGGCACACGATCTTCAACCTCGTCCGCAACGGATTCGGGCAGCGTGACGAAATGCCAAGCCGCGTCTGACTTCCAGAGCCACAGTTCAGCGGTGAAAGTCCATTCCATTTTCGAACTCAGCAGATGGTGTGCAGCCAGTTATGCGTGTCTGGCGACACGCCAGTTTGAATATCCAGCAGCGCCTGGCGCAACTTAAGGGTTACCGGGCCACTCACATTTCCGCCAATGCTCCAGGATCCAAGATTTCGTGATGTGACCTGACCCACGGGCGTGATGACCGCTGCCGTTCCGCAAGCAAAAGTCTCCGTCAATTCACCAGATTGGGCGGTGTCACGCCACTCCTCCGCACTGATTTGGCCCTCCTCAACCGCAAAGCCGAGATCGGTGGCCACCGTGAGTAACGCATCGCGAGTAATCCCTGGAAGCAGCGAGCCCGTCAACTTTGGAGTCAAGAGGCGAACCGAATCTCCGCTACCAAAAACGAAATAGAGATTCATCCCGCCCATCTCTTCTATCCATTCGCGCTCCGCTGCGTCAAGCCACACCACCTGATCGCAGCCATGTGCGGCCGCCTCAGCCTGGGCAACAAGGCTTGCTGCGTAGTTGCCCGCGCACTTGGCCTCCCCCGTCCCACCAGGCGCCGCTCGGACATAGTCGTCAGAGATCCACACGTGGACGGGGCTGATACCACCAGAGAAATACGCACCGGCCGGTGCCGCAATGAGGTAATAGTCGTATCGAGATGAAGGACGAACCCCGAGCCCTATTTCCGTGCCCAACATGAACGGCCGAAGGTAAAGGGAGCGCTCCTGATCGCCAGGCACCCAGTCCCGATCCTGGCGCACCAACGCTTCGATAGATCCAACGAAGAGCTCTGGTGGAAGCTCTGCCATTGCCAAGCGACGAGCAGATGCTGCGAATCGATCTGCATTTTTGAATGGGCGAAAGGTCTTGATCGAACCATCCGCGTGGCGATAAGCCTTAAGGCCCTCGAAAATCGATTGTCCGTAGTGCAGAAAATTTGTGGATGGGTCAAAGGCGAGCGGGCCATAGGGAACTAGCTCGGCATCGTGCCAACCATCGTCTTTGGTCCACACTGCGTGGACCATGTGATCGGTTGGGTACCTAGCAAAGCCGGGATCGGCCAGGATCGCGTCGCGTTGTTCAGGGGTACTTCCCTCTCCAGGGTTCACTGTGATGTCCCAGAGTGCGGACCCGCTCTGCATTGTGCTCATGTCATTTCCCCGCTGCTCCGAGCGCACCGGAAACAAGCGCATCGCCAATCTCTGACGTGGAACGAACGGCCGAGCCACGCTGCGCAAGATCGGCTTCCACAGCCTGTTCAACCCAGGCAGCCGCTTCGCGCTGTCCCACATGGTCGAGCAACATGGCTAGGGACATCACGGTGGCCGTCGGATCCGCCTTGCCCTGGCCCGCAATATCGGGGGCTGACCCATGCACGGGCTCGAACATCGACGGGTTCGAACGAGATGGATCAATATTGCCGCTGGCGGCCAAACCGATTCCCCCACCAATCGCTGCACCAATATCGGTGAGGATGTCACCGAAGAGATTGTCGGTGACCACAACATCGAAGCGTTCTGGCTGAGTCAGGAAGAACATCGCCGCAGCGTCCACGTGCTGATAGTCGGTAGCGACTTCTGGATACTCGAGGGCAACTCGATCAAAGGTGCGCTTCCATAAATCGCCAGCGTGCACAATCACGTTCGTCTTGTGTACCAAGGTGACGTGCTTACGCCTGCGCATGGCACGGTCGAATGCATCCCGAACGATGCGCTCCACCCCGTAGGCGGTATTCACGCTCTCCTCGGTTGCAACTTCATGGGGAGTGCCCTTTCGCAGGAATCCACCCGCTCCCGCATAGGGTCCCTCAGTGCCCTCGCGGCACACCACGAAGTCGATCTCTTTAGGACCCTTCCCAGCCAGCGGTCCTGAAACCCCGGGATAAAGCTTCACGGGCCGCAGGTTCACATGGTGATCCAACTCGAATCGCAGCGGCAGCAAAACTCCGCGTTCAAGCACACCAGAGGGCACCGAAGGGTCACCGATTGCGCCAAGCATGATCGCATCGAAGGTGCGCAACTCTTCAACCATTGCGGGTGTGAGTAACTCCCCGGTGGCGTTGTATCTGCGCGCACCGAGGTCGTACTCCGTGGTGTGCACTTCAAGGCCAGCTGCGGGAGCAATCGCTTCGAGGACCTTCATGGCCTCAGCGACGACCTCCGTTCCTATGCCGTCGCCGGGAATCAATGCCAGATTGAGTGTCTGAGTCATGGGCCGAAGGCTAGTTGCCCACCCCTAGCGCCAGCGCAGCGGTGCGACCACTGCACCCTCGGAACCGCGCCGCTGGTACTGTGCCCTCGTGCGTTCGCATCTGCTCCTTCGCAGCCGCGGCGAGGCCTAGTAACCGGCCTCCTCGTCGCGGAGGTTCTGTGTTGGCCGGATCCAACGGACCAATAGGAGCCCGAAATGCCTTTCGATCGAACTGCACCATATGAAGAGCGCAATGGGCAAAAGCCCTCCAAAATGCGCTTCCAGAGGTACCAGCCCTTCGCGCCAATCAACATTCCTGATCGGACGTGGCCATCAAAAGCCATTACCCAGGCCCCGCGGTGGTGCGCGGTGGATCTTCGTGACGGCAATCAAGCACTCATAGATCCGATGAGCCCACAACGTAAGTTGCGGATGTTCACCCTCCTCGTCGATATGGGCTATAAGGAAATCGAAGTAGGTTTCCCCTCGGCCTCACAAACGGATTTTGATTTCGTTCGGCAAATCATCGAGGAAGATCGAATCCCCGACGACGTGGTGATCCAGGTGCTTACCCAATCACGTGAACACCTCATCGAACGCACCTTCGAATCGCTCAAGGGAGCCAAGCAAGCCATCGTGCACCTCTACAACTCCACATCGACACTGCAACGCAGAGTTGTTTTTGGACTAGATAAGGACGGGATCCGAGACATCGCTGTGCACGGTGCTGAGCTGTGCCTGAAGTATGCCCAGGAGATAACGCCCGATACCGACATCTTCTTCGAGTACTCGCCCGAGTCTTATACCGGCACAGAACTTGAATTCGCGGTAGAGGTATGTAACGCCGTGACCGACGTCTGGCAACCCACGCCCGAGCGCAAAGTCATCTTGAACCTGCCGGCAACCGTGGAAATGGCCACGCCCAATATCTACGCAGACTCCATCGAATGGATGCACCGGAATTTGGCCCGTCGTGATTCTGTCGTCCTTTCTTTGCATCCCCATAATGACCGCGGAACTGCAGTTGCAGCCGCCGAACTGGGGTACATGGCTGGCGCCGACCGAATCGAAGGTTGTCTCTTCGGCAACGGTGAGCGCACAGGCAACGTTTGCCTAGTCACCCTCGGGATGAATCTCTTCTCCCAGGGAATTGACCCGCAGATCGATTTCACCAATATCGACGATATTCGTCGAACGGTTGAGTACTGCAATCAAATTCCCGTCCACGAACGTCATCCCTATGGTGGCGACCTGGTGTACACGGCATTCTCCGGATCTCACCAAGATGCCATCAATAAGGGTTTCAACGCCATGGAAGTTGACGCAGCCGCCGCAGGAACGCCCGTTGATGAATTCCGATGGGAGGTTCCGTACCTGCCTATTGATCCTAAAGATGTGGGTCGCACCTATGAAGCTGTGATTCGCGTGAATTCGCAATCTGGCAAGGGCGGCGTTGCCTACATAATGCGCACCGAACACAAACTCGAATTGCCCCGGCGACTACAAATCGAATTCTCGCAGGTCATTCAACACGTCACCGATGAAGAGGGGGGAGAAATCGGCCCGGAGAACATGTGGAACGCATTCTCGGCTGAGTACCTCCCCGATCCACAAGCCCCCTGGGGCCGATTCGCGCTCAACTCGGTAAAACAAGACAGCAGCATCGATGGAGATACCACCATTGATGTAGTGCTGACCGATGGTGGGAACACGGTGGAATTGACTGGCACCGGTAATGGGCCCATCGCCGCATTCTGCGAGGCATTGAATAGCTACGGGTTAGATGTGCGCGTTCTCGACTATGCCGAGCATGCGATGAGTGCCGGTGGTGATGCGAAGGCGGCCTCATACCTGGAATGCACGGTAAACGGGCAGGTGCTCTGGGGGGTCGGAATCGACCCTTCGATCACCACATCCTCACTCAAGGCGATCATCAGTGCGGTCAATCGAGCGGTGCGCTAAGGGCATCGCTCGACATCCGCGCACGTTGAGCCCAGGCTACGGCAAGGATCACAACGCATGCCGCGAGAACCGTGCCCAGAGTGACGCTCTCACCCAGGAGCACGGCAGACCAGCCGATGGCCAGCAAGGCTTGAAGCTGCTGAACCTGGGAACCCAATGCTGTCCCTGCCATTGCTAGGCCTCGATACCAAGCGAAGAAGCCTAGGTAAGCAGAGAAGACGCCGAGAATTACGAGTGCACTCCATTGACTCGCGTCCGGGGAATAGGCGGTGCGACTGCTGAACCACATGATCAAGGTGACCGACATAGTGACAGGCAAACTCAGGGCAACGATCCAACTGATCACCTGCCACCCCGGCATTTGGCGCGCGGCAGATGCACCGAACACATAACCCCATGAAGACGTGATCACCGCACCGATAAGCAGCAGGTCACCTAGCGGGCTGCCACCTTCAAGCCCTCCGCGAGACAAGGAATAGATTACGAGAGTTGCGGTTCCCACAGATGCCGCTAGCCAAAAGGTTCGCTTAACTCGTTCTCCACCCACCACAACAGCGAGTGCTGCGGTAACGAGTGGCATGACCGAAGTAATCACTGCGGCGTGTGACGAACTTGAATACTGGAGACCCAGGGCTAGCAACAAGGGCCAGCCAAAGACCGCACCCAATGCTGTCCAGGCCAGCGGCCGCCAAAGGGCGCGATCAGGGAACCTCGGGCGGCGTATGAGAAGTATGACCGCGGCTGCGAGACCGGCGATTACCTCGCGCCCCATGGCAACGACGAAGACGTCAAACCCGCCGAGGGCCACCTTTGTGAGCGGAATCGAAAGGGACCACAGAAGTACGGCCAGAAACGCCCAGGACAGCCCCGCGCTCCTGGTACTCACACTCTTTTTTTGACCGCTTAGGTCAAATTCACCGCGCGACCTGAGTGGCCGCCAATTTCACTAACGATTTCCTGCAGGATCGCGGGCTCAATGATCGAGTCAACAGTCAACACAATGAGTGCGTGGCCAGTGTCATCGCGGCTTACCTGCATTCCACCGATGTTGATCGAGGCGCGGCCCAGAATCTGCCCAACCTGACCAACCACACCCGGCTTATCGTGGTAGCGGAATACCGCGATGTGCTCACTGATCGGAACATCGATATCGAAGCCATCAATGTCCACGATCTTGGCAATATTGCGTGCACCAGTGACGGTGCCGGCCACGCTCACGGTGCCACCACCTGTCAACGTGAGGGTTACTCGGACCAGCGATTTGTGGTCCCCTGCATCCGTGCCAGTTTCCATGGCCACTTCCACACCCCGCTGCTCAGCGAGAACGGGTGCGTTAACGAAGGACACAGGATCATGGACGAGCATCTGGAATACGCCCTTGAGAGCAGACAACTCCAGTACCCGAACATCGTGTTCCACTAAGTCGCCGAGAACTTGCACGTCGATTCGCTCAACGGCATCCTCAGCGAGCGAGCTCGCTATCTGTCCCAGCTGCTCGGCGAGAGGAACGAGGGGCCGAATGGCTTCTGCGAGCTGACCGCCTTGAACGTTCACTGCATCAGGAACAAGCTCACCAGCAAGCGCCAAACGCACCGAACGGGCTACGGCTATGCCAGCTTTTTCTTGCGCCTCATCAGTCGATGCGCCGAGGTGTGGAGTGGCAACCACGTTCTCCAAAGTGAAGAGCGGTGAATCAGTGCAGGGCTCCTTGCTATACACATCAAGACCTGCGCCGGCGACGCGACCCTCGGACATCGCTTTAAACAACGCCGCCTCATCAATGATCCCGCCACGGGCAGCATTGATGATGTGCACTGTTGGCTTTACCTTGCTCAGGGCGTCTTCCCCGATAAGACCAACGGTCTCCGGAGTTTTCGGCAGGTGCACGGTGATGAAATCGGCCTCCGCGAGGAGATCATCCAGGGGCATCATTCGGACGCCAAGTTGTGCGGCACGAGCCGGCTGCACGTAGGGATCGTAGGCGATCAGTTTCACACCAAAGGCGGAAAGCCGCTGAGCCACCAGGATGCCAATGCGCCCCAAACCGACGATGCCTACCGTCTTATCGGCAACTTCAACACCCGTGTACTTCGAGCGCTTCCACTCGCCACGGTGCAAGGCTGAATTAGCCGGCACGATGTTGCGGGCGGAGGCAAGGAGCAGCCCCACCGCGAGCTCTGCTGCGCTGACGATATTAGAGGTGGGGGCATTAACCACCATGACGCCGGCCTGAGTAGCCGCCTTGACATCGACGTTGTCCAGCCCAACGCCCGCACGTGCCACCACCTTGAGATTGGGTGCGGCTGCGATTGCTTCGGCATCGACCTGGGTTGCCGAGCGAACCAGGATGGCATCTGCACTGGCTATCGCGGGCAGCAGCGCAGCCCGATCGGCACCGTCGCAATGGACGATCTCGAAATCAGGGCCCAGTGCCTCAACGGTTGCAGGTGATAGTTCTTCGGCGATCAGTACGCGGGGCTTAGTCACCGCAAAATCCTAGCCAGAGCCGACCCTCACGCCTCGCCCGGTCAGGAACGACTTCGCAACCAGGCTGTAAACGAAGTCACGGAACCAGCGTGTGGCGGGATGAGCCAGGGCCATGGATATTCAGCCACCACCTCAAGTTGAGGCTTTTTTGCACGCCATCCCGGGACAGGAGTAAATGTGGCGGCTAACTTCATGCCTGTCAGCAATGGGACTGGCTCCCCGATCAAGAGATGCACATCACGCTTCGTCGCCAGATCCGCGAGACACTCGACGAGAAAGGTCAAGCGCCCCCCTGAGAGCCTGAGTCGGGTGAGCAGCGGCAGATCGAAGACGAATACGGCCGGTGTCTCCGGATGCGCCACAAGGGCTGGGTCCTGCGTTCCGAGGCTTTCAGCCGTAAGCCAGACCAGCTCAGGCTCACCCTGCAGGACTGGCTCGGCAGGACCGGCTGTGCGGGCTACATCCGGATCCCTTCGTAGCCGAGGATCGACAACTGAACGTGGACGTGGCTCCGACTCAGGGGGCCACTCGGCGATCGGACATGCATCCTTCAGGGTGCACTCATCGCACAATCCTGGTGCTCGCTTCCGCACCTGCCACTGGCTGAAACCGTAAGGCTTACCGGTGAGCGCACCCGAGGTCCATTGCCACCCCACCCGGTTAGCGGCACGGCTGCCATCGAGCAGGTTTCGGAAGAACTTGTCCTCACCATCACGCCACCCCCATCCAGAACGCACGGTCCAATGGGAAGCCAGCCACATTCGTGCCTGATTGGGAATCCACCCTCCACTGTGCAGTTCATCCCGGGCGGAGGCCACGCACAGGGCATCCGTATCCCAAGGAGTAGGAACTCCACGGGCTGCCTCCGTGGTGGTGGGTACCGAGAATCGAAGTGAGGTGGCCAGTGCACCGCCCACGCGGGCGTACAGGTGACGGGCATATTCCTGCCAGAGGAGCTCATCGCGAAACTTGCGCACGTCCCCAGCGGGACCGGCTACCTCATTCCAGACACGTGGCAGCGGCAGGAGCCCATGGCGGATGTAGGGCGATAGCTGAGAAGCCCCCCGCCTCGATCTTGGCCATACCTCATTACGGGTATCTGCGTATCCGGTGACGTCGAATGATGTGAAGGCTCGATCCGCAGCGTCTTGGCCGCCTCGAATCGTCGCGGACGCAGGGCCTTCGCGCCAAAGCATGGGCAGATGCCTCTGCACCCACTCCCGAGCCGCACCAAGACCCGGATCTGGGGCTCGGATGAACCCCTCGCTGTACATGAGTCAGACGGACCGACTACCGCGCAGCGGTGCCTTCCACGTAATCGTCGTCAGACTTCTTCACCCAACTCATCATCTTGCGCAGTTCGCGGCCTGTGGCCTCGATTGGGTGCTTCTCTGCCTTCTCGCGCATCGCCTTGAACTCGGGCGCTCCTGAACGCTGGTCCGTGACGAAACGCTCTGCGAAATTGCCATTTTGGATGTCAGTGAGCACTGCGCGCATGTTCTCCTTGACCCGAGGATCAATAACGCGTGGTCCGGAGACGTAATCGCCATATTCCGCGGTATCGGAAACGCTCCAACGCTGCTTGGCAATGCCGCCTTCATACATCAGATCTACGATCAATTTGAGTTCGTGGAGACATTCGAAATATGCGACCTCAGGCTGGTAACCGGCTTCGACGAGGGTCTCGAAGCCGTACATCACGAGTTGCGAGGCACCGCCGCAAAGGACGGCTTGCTCGCCAAAGAGGTCTGTCTCGGTCTCTTCTGTGAAGGTGGTCTTGATTCCACCAGCGCGCAAACAGCCGATCGCCTTGGCATAGGAAAGCGCCAGCGGCCAAGCTTCGCCCGTGGCGTCCTGCTCCACGGCCACGATGGCGGGTACTCCCCGACCAGCCTCATATTCGCGGCGTACCAGGTGGCCAGGGCCCTTGGGGGCAACCATGCACACGTCAACGAATGCTGGCGGCTTGATGTAGCCGAAACGAATGTTGAATCCGTGGGCGAAGAAGAGGGCATCGCCTTCTTGCAGATTCGGTTCGATCGCCTCCTTGTAAAGGGACTCCTGAACCGGATCGGGAACCAGGATCATGATGAGATCAGCTTCTGCGGCCGCCGTGGCCGGATCCACCACCCGAAGGCCTGCTTCCTCTGCCTTGGCGCGAGATCGCGAACCCTCCTTTAATCCCACTCGGACGTCTACCCCAGAATCGCGCAGGCTCATAGCGTGCGCGTGCCCTTGGCTGCCGAAGCCCATGATCGCGACCACGCGATTCTGGATGATGGACAGGTCTGCATCGTCGTCATAGAACATTTCAGCGGCCACGGCTTCGTCTTCCCTTTGTTTGATATTCGGATTCTTAATGGATCTTGGGCAAGTTAGTGCAGCGGTGCAGATTACCGCGCGCTGGTGTTTGCCTGATTATGCGGTTCGCTCAACTGGGCGCAGGCTTCGATCCGTCATAGAGCGAGCACCTCGACCAACCGCCACTACCCCCGACTTCACGAGTTCCTTGATCCCGAATGGCTCGAGCACGCGGAGTAAGGCCTCAAGTTTGTCGTGGGATCCGGTTGCCTCGATGGTGACAGCATCATGGGCCACGTCTACTACCTTTGCGCGAAACAACTGCACCGTTTCGAGAATGTGGGAACGGGTATCGAGATCTGACTTCACCTTCACGAGCATGATCTCGCGTTGCACGCTCGAATCAGACTCGAGTTCGACGATCTTGAGCACGTTAATCAATTTGTTGAGCTGCTTAGTGACCTGCTCAAGGGGAAGATCCTCAACACTCACCACGATGGTCATTCGCGAAACATCCGGAATTTCCGTTGGTCCGACGGCGAGGGATTCGATATTGAATCCACGCCTGGAGAACAGACTCGCCACTCGGGCGAGTACGCCTGGCTTATCTTCCACCAAGACCGAAAGTGTGTGCTGAGACATTATTCGTCACTTCCCCACTCGGGTGCCATAGCTCGGGCCACCAAGATGTCGTCATTACTCGTACCCGCAGCCACCATTGGCCACACCATGGCATCTTTATGCACACGGAAATCGACAACAACCGGCGCATCGTTAAGGGACAGCGCCTTCTCAATGGTGCTATCGACCTGGTCTGCGGATTCACACTGCAGGCCGTAAGCACCATAAGCCTCAGCCAACTTCACGAAATCCGGGAAACGATGTGAGTGCAAATCCGTGTTTGAGTACCGCTCGTTATAGAACAGCGTTTGCCACTGGCGCACCATCCCCAAACTTGAGTTGTTGATCAGTGCAACCTTGATAGGAATCTCGTTGATCGTGCACGTGGCAAGTTCCTGATTGGTCATCTGGAAGCAACCGTCCCCATCGACCGCCCATACCGTTGCGTCAGGGCGTCCCACCTTGGCCCCCATCGCTGCAGGTACGGCGTAGCCCATCGTGCCTAGACCACCCGAATTCAGCCACGTACCCGGATTCTCATAGTTAATGAACTGTGCCGCCCACATTTGATGCTGGCCCACACCCGAGGCGTAAATCGATTCGGGGCCGGAGAGCAGACCGAGGCGTTGGATCACGAACTGTGGGGAGAGGGATCCATCGTTAGGGATCTCGTAGCCCAATGGGTAGGTGTCGCGCCACCGATTGAGCTGAACCCACCAGCCTGCGTAGTCACCAATCTTGCCGTCGCTCATTTCGGCTTGAATAGCGGCAATCAATTCGGGAATGACTTCGGCCACGTCACCCACGATCGGGATGTCGGCTTCACGATTCTTGCCAATCTCGGCTGGATCAATATCGGCGTGGATCACCTTGGCATTGGGTGCGAAGGTGGAAAGTTTGCCCGTGACTCGATCATCGAAACGTGCACCAAGTGTGATGAGCAGGTCGGCCTTCTGCAGAGCACCCACAGCGCCCACCGTCCCGTGCATTCCAGGCATGCCCATGTGCAGGTGGTGGGAATCGGGGAATGCGCCCCGAGCCATTAGCGTGGTGACCACCGGAATACCGGTCAGTTCAGCGAGCTGACGTAACGAACCGGCAGCGCCCGCACGAATAACTCCACCTCCCACGTAGAGCACCGGCTGACGCGATTCCAGGATCAAACGAGCGGCCTCACGAATTTGCTTGGAGTGCGGCCGCGTGACCGGGTGGTAGCCGGGGAGGTCGATGGATTCAGGCCAAGCAAACGTGGTGTGTGCCTGCAGTGCGTCCTTGGAGATGTCCACGAGCACCGGCCCGGGGCGTCCGGTGGCAGCGAGGTGGAACGCCTCGGCAATTGCACGAGGAATGTCATCCGGGTTCGTGATCAGGTAATTGTGCTTGGTAATGGGCATCGTGATGCCACGAATATCGGCTTCCTGGAAGGCATCAGTACCAATTGCCGCGCTGGCCACCTGACCGGTGATCGCCACCATCGGGACGGAATCCATATGAGCATCTGCAATGGGAGTGACTAGATTTGTTGCCCCTGGGCCACTCGTGGCCATGCACACACCCACACGTCCGGTAGCGGC
>JBJOIE010000149.1:0-4943 GCA_046047295.1 Actinomycetota bacterium
ACATCGGCATGGGAATCGCGATAGTGCTCTTCGAGGAAGGCCAGGCCCTCGGGGGCGGCAAGCAGGCAGATCGCGGTGACGTCTTTCGCTCCACGCTCAAGCAGGATGTCAATCGCAGCAACGAGGGTGCCACCCGTGGCGAGCATCGGATCCAGGACGAAGACCTGGCGATCGTGCATGTCATGGGGGAGGCGATCGGCGTAAATGGAAGCGGTAAGTGATTCCTCATCGCGCACCAGCCCGAGGAATCCCACCTCCGCGGTGGGCATCAACTTCACCATGCCGTTGAGCATTCCCAGGCCCGCACGCAGGATCGGCACCACAAGTGGCTTGGGCTCAGCCATCTCCATTCCCGTGGTGGGGCCAACGGGTGTGCGAATGTCAACGGGGTGCACATCGAGATTGTCCGTAGCTTCATAGGCCAACAGCGTGACGAGTTCTTCGGCGAGCAATCGGAAGGTTGCCGAGGAGGTCTCTTCTCGGCGAAGCCGGGTGAGTTTGTGTGCTACTAGCGGATGATCAATCACCAGAGTGCGCATGCGGCAACAGTAGTGGTTACTCATGATCGAAGTTCCCATCAACTAGTCATCGGATACCTCTTCATGCCACCATCTAGCCATGGGCACCCAAGCCGTGACTGAAGACGACATAGACGTGGCCATGGTCTTCTACCGTGAGGATGGCCGGTGGACGGTGGGGGCGTTGCCGGCAAAGAACGCAACATCCATGGAAGCCCTGGTCTCTGCGCTGCGCAGGTTCCCGGGTGAGGGAGGCGTCTTCGGTGCGGTAGCTGTGGCCGATGAATTTTTCGTTCTCATTCGAGAAACCCCGCAGGGCCGCTGGTTGATGATCAGTGATGGAGCCAGCACGCTGGACTGGTCACTCGCTGAAGAAGCGGCCGAGCTCATCGGTATCGATGTAGATGAGCCCGAGGAGTATGAACCCATTGGTGATCTTGGGCTGCTCAATGATTTTGGAGTCGATTCGGAATCCATCGTGCAGATGTGCCAAGACGATGACGCGTATCCAGACGAGCAATTGGGCAATATCGCCGAGCGGTTGGGTTGCGGTAATCAATGGTCCGCTGCGCTCGCCGATGCGCGCTAGGGGTTGTTCACAGTGGAATCCGATGCCCATTACATGCGGCGTGCCCTGGAACTCGCCGCTGCTGCAGGGCAGGCAGGCGAGATCCCCATTGGCGCAGTACTGGTGGATGCCGCGGGGCGCGTCATCGGCGAGGGTGCCAACTCGCGGGAGGAAACGCACGATCCCACGGATCATGCGGAACTCACTGCAATGCGTGCGGCTGCGCGTGAATTAGGGGACTGGCGGCTTTCGCAATGCACCATGTACGTAACAGTTGAGCCGTGCCCCATGTGTGCTGGCGCATGTGTGATGAGCCGGCTGGGCACGCTCGTGATTGGCGCTTGGAATGATGAGTACGGCGCAACGGGATCCCGCTGGGATCTTGTGCGCGATGCCCGCTTACCGCATCGGGTCGAAGTGCGCAGTGGTGTGCTTGCGCAGGAGTGTGGTGACTTACTCCGTGAATTCCTTGCAGAAAGACGAAACTCCTAGGTACGGAGTACCAGGTGATATGCCCATGGGTAAAGTGTTTTGGCGCACATGAGTGAGCGAGGGAGGTGCCATGACACAGTTGCAGCCGTTGGGGAAACGTCCAGCAGCACGCCCCGTCTGGCTCACCATCGTTCTGATTCTCGTGTTGCTCGCCGCGCTTTTTGGTCTTGGTTTTGGAATCGCCACGTTGATTCGAGGTGATGAGGTACCAACGCCATCGGCAACAGAATCAGCATCGGCTGCACCGGTGAACCCAGCTCCGTGCCAAACCACCATGATCGTGCCGGCAGAGATCCTCCCCATGAAAGATGACGTTGTGCTCAATGTGTACAACGCCACGAAGAAAAAAGGCCTAGCAGCGCAGGCTGCATTGGATTTCAAGCGCGAAGGCTTTCGCATCAACAAGATTGAAAATGATCCCCTGGGTGCAAACATCAGTGGCGTGGCAGAGATTCGCTACGGGCCCAAAGCCGAGGCCGCTGCAAAGCTGGTCGAGTACTACCTGGCCGGTGCAACCATGGTTCCCATCGACCGTGCAAATAATCGGGTGGACGTAGCCCTCGGCAAGGGCTACACTCAGTTAGCCGATGGCGGTGCGGTGGCCGCGGTACTCGCCCAACCCACGCCCTCGGTGTCTGGACCGGGGTGCCCAACGCCTACTGAATAAGTTTGGAGCCGCAATGTTGACACTGGCATCAACCCAAGTCTGGGTACGCGACCAAGATGAGGCAGTTGCCTTTTGGACGCAGAAGGTTGGCTTTGAAGTCAAAGAGGACATCACCATTGCTGAACTGGGCAACTTCCGATGGGTCAGCGTTGGTCCGAAGGGGCCAACGGGCACTGCGATCGTGCTGATGGCCATTCCTGGTCAACCTGTCATGGATGATGAGACGCGCTCGAAGGTGGAGGAGCTGGTCAGCAAAGGTTTCACAACCGCGCTGTTTTTCACCGCGGATGATGCCCGCGCCGTATATGACAAGCTAGTAGCGGCGGGTGTGCAGACAACGGGTGAACCCATGGAGCAGCCCTACGGCGTTGACTTCGGCTTTATCGATCCTTCGGGCAATCACTATCGGGTGGCTACTCGTTCGGCAATGTAGCCGCGCTGTTCGCAGCGTTCGTCGAATCAGACCAGTTGCCTGTTCCAGTAGTCGGGGTCGAGGGGGTTCGACTCGGGGAGCTCCTCTACCCAGGTTGCAGGTCGACCATCGGAGTCCTCTCCCAGGATCACCACGCCTTTGGGCGTGTATCGAGGGCCGCTGGGGAGTTGCCGCCCAAGGATTGTTGACCCCTCGGCAAACGGTTTCCCGGTAGGAAGGAAGGACTCTTCTAGGAAATAGCCAGTACCAGGGGCAAGCAGGAGGGCGTCATCGCCTGTGCCAGCGTCGAGGCGGTCACTGCCCTGGCTGCCATCAAGGAGGTCTTCCCCGGTGGCGCCTTTCAAAAAGTCGTCACCATCCCCGCCCTTGATCACGTCATTTCCGGATCCGCCTCCGACAATGTCGTCACCGTCGCCGGCATAGATGATGTCGTCACCGTCGCCGGCATAGATGATGTCGTCGCCGGAACCGGCGTAGATGATGTCGTTCCCTCCAAGGCCGCAGATCACATCAGCGCCAGGGGTCCCCTTGATGACGTCGTCCCCTTCGGTGCCGGTGATGGTGCACTCCGGGCGTTCTACCTCAGATGCGTCGCCGAGGTTCGAGAGTGCTTGGAGTTCCTTTGCCTTCTCCACATAGAACGGCTTCGCTTTGTGCCATCGCGCATCCTCGGCGTTTTTCCACCCCTGCCACGGATGGAATTTCAACTCGTAGTTGCCGGACTGCTTGGTCAGTGCTGCCTTCAGGGGAACACCTAATTTAGGGTCTCGGCGCGCTCCATTGCTGCTGTCCTCGATGCTTTGCGGTGCTCCGAAAGAGTTGTAGACATCCGCGAACGCATTCGCCACGTCGTAGCTCTCGCCGTCATTCACGGCAACCGCGTTCTCGATGAAGAAACGGTATTTCTCACTGCTTGCAATGTCACGGGAGATGACATCCGTTGTTGAGCCAGCCTTCGCATAAAAGCGGTTGCGGGCAATCTCCACCCACTGCGGGAAGAAGCATCCTGAAGATTGTGTGTTATCGGCGCATGAGATTTGTCGGATGACGACGTCTCCTCGAATGTCCCATTCGAGCGGGTCGATGCGGACGATGGTGTTATTTGTCGTATCGAATATTGAAGCGGTGGCTGGCGCCATTGCGGCGATGCCGGAGGCGATCACGAGCGTGGATGCAAGCAGCATCGCTGACACATTCCTTAGGCGCATATTGATTCCCTTTGAGTGACTATCCGTGGCTTCGAGGCAGCTGAGTGATTGGCGCGACGGCGAAAACGAGCGTTTGACACCATTCGAGTCTCTCATGCCCTGGACTTACGCGGTGCTGCTCTCGGGACGGTCCTGCAGCGACCAGGAAGTGCTGAAGGGGCACCCCTGTGGGGCACCCCTTCACGCATGGGCTGGCGGTGGCGGTGGGATTTGAACCCACGGTGAGGTTGCCCCCACACGCGCTTTCGAGGCGCGCTCCTTTGGCCGCTCGGACACGCCACCGCCGTAGAGGTTACAGATGTGGAATTGCATGCAGAAAGGGGCAGCCATGCGGCTGCCCCTCACTGTTATTGCGAAGCGCGGAGGATAGGGGATTTGAACCCCTGAGGGATTGCTCCCAACACGCTTTCCAAGCGTGCGCCCTAGGCCACTAGGCGAATCCTCCGTGGAGGAGGCTACCCAAGGCCGCGTAGAGTCTTTCCCGACCCCTCGCGTGGTGTCATCTCACCGAACCCCCCCAGGGCCGGAAGGCAGCAAGGGTAAGTGGGCTCTGATAGGTGCGCGGGGGGTCCCTGTCTTAGCATCCCGGCATGCGCTCACTCCCGGCTCGCATCGCGGTGATCATTTCCGTGGCCACGATTGCGACCACTGCCTTAGCCGTTCCTGCCGAGGCCGCGCGCAAACCCAAGCCGAAGAAATCACCGCGCCCTGCTGCAACTGCACCAGCCGTGGTGGAGATTGCCTCCACCGTGCCGGGGTGCATGAACCTCTCCACGGACATGGGCCGACCGGTATGCGAGATCGCCTTGGCCCTTGGTGTTCCAGCAGGCGTATTCCGCGAGGCGTTCACCCACGTCACGCCCGCGGCCAAGGGCGCCGAACCCTCAGATGAACAGCGTGAGGCCAACCATCAAGCACTTTTGACACGCCTATCTCCCTATGGCGTTACCCCAGAGCTGCTCGACAGCGTGAGCGATAGATACCGCCTGTAGTCGTCACCGCCCACGCCTAGGCTGTCTGCCATGTCCACCGCCCTGTATCGCACCTATCGGCCTTC
>JBJOIE010000150.1:0-13893 GCA_046047295.1 Actinomycetota bacterium
ATCGAGCGTGCAACGAGGCGTCCGACATCCATGATTAATGCACCATTTCCTTTTCCTGGGCAGCACCGGCTGCCGAATACATCGCATCAAGAACCCAGCAGCCGTCTTCGAGTACGGTCACCGGATTGAGTTCAAGTTCGAATCCGGCCGGCCACTCTCGTACGGCATCGGCCATGCCGAGGATCGTGTTCACCAACGCTTCGCGATCGGCTGCCCGGCGCCCGCGCACCCCGGCAAGCAGCCTGCCCAGCACCGTGGCATCGATCATCTGGTTCACATCGGCTTCGCTGACAGGCAACAGATGAACCGCAGCATCCGCCACTATTTCGGTGAGCACGCCACCCACGCCAACGGTGAGCACCTGACCTAAGGGACTAGGCGCGATGCCCACGAGCACTTCGACTCCTCCGGGCACGAAACGTTCCACCAGAACCGAGCCGCCAAGTGCGCGGAGTTGATCGAATGACGCTGCCGCATTCTCGGCGGTGATGTCTAGGAGTACCCCGCCCACATCGGATTTATGCGCCAATCCCGGAACAACCGCCTTGAACACGGCGCGCCCACCCACCGCACTTACAGCTGAGATCGCATCATCTGCGCTATCCGTCACGATCGATTCCGGGATCGGCAAACCGATAGTGCCAAGTGCGGCCTTGAGTTCCTTCTCCGACGCATCGGCATGTGGCAACTCGAGTGCTGCGCCAAGGGAACGCTGCTCCGATTGGCTTCGTCGACCACATACCCGAACCGCTTCAAGCGCGCGCACTGCACGTTCAGGTGTGGGGTAGGTGGCAATGCCGGCATCGGCCAGGATCGCCGAACCCTCGGGGGCCAGTGCTGCCGAGCCAGTTCGCGCTGCAACAACAGGCAGACCTGAGGAGGCACTGGCCGCTTCAAGTGCATGGGCGATACGCGCAACATCATCACCCACCAAGACCGCGAAGCAGGCAATGATCGCGTCCACATCTTCATCCTGAGCGAGCCGATTCACACAGCGTTCAAAGAGCCCCGGCTCGGCCATGACTGCTGCGGTGACGTCAACCGGGTTTGTGGCATTTCCATAACTTGGCACTATGCCCTCAAGATCGACCACCGTTCCCGGTTGAAGTACCGCGAGACTCAGCGAACTCGCATCGAGTGCATCTGCGGCGAGGATGCCGCTGCCACCGGATGTGGTGATGATGGCAACGCGATCACCCTTCATTTCCTTACCCGATGCAATCGCCAATCCAGCATCGAGGAGGGCATCGATATCGGCCACACGCGCAATGCCCGCGGCAGCAAGTGCGGAGTCCACTACCGCATCGGGTGCGGCAAGGGCACCTGTGTGCGATGCCGCGGCTTGCGCACCTGCGGCACTGCGGCCGGCCTTCACCATCACGATGGGCTTGTTCATCGCGGCATGAGCAAGGGTGGAAATATCGGTGAGCGATTCCACGTACATCAGGACCGCAGAAACATTGGGGTCCTCGGCGAGCGCCACAGCAACCTCAACCGCGCTGACGTCGGCTTCATTGCCCGTGGTCACGGTGATGCCAATCGGAACACCGCGTTCCAAGCCGAGGGACATTGCACCAAAGCCCAGGGCACCGGATTGACTCACTAGGGCGAGGGAGCCGGTGGGCAGCGGAGTGGCCTGCGAGGAAAACACTGGAGAAAAGGTGGCCAACACCGCATCGGGGCCACCTACCGAGCCGATGCAGTTCGGCCCCACAAGGCGCATTCCCGCCGCGCGAGCGGTCTCCACCAGTTCGGCTTGAACTTGCGCACCTTCTTCATCCGCTTCAGCAAATCCAGAACTCATCACCACACACACGTCCACGCCCGCTGCAGCACATTGCGCAACAGCCTCAGGGACGATGGCGGCAGGCACCATGACAAGCGCAAGTTCAACGTGATCATCAGCTTCAGCAATGTTCTGCACCGCTGGTATCCCCAGGATCGTTCCGCCCTTGGGATTTACCGGGATGATGCGCCCCTGATAGCCGTATCGCTGCAAGTATTCGATCGGCAGTCGGCCAATGGCACCCGGACGTTCGGTTGCTCCAATGACGGCAATGCAGCGCGCTGACCACAGCGCGGCGAGGGTGCTCACGGGATAACTGCCGTCCCCTCGATTTCCACCAATGCTTCGATATCCCACAATCGCGGCACTCCCACGAGCGTCATCGCCGGGTAATCGCGACCCACGAGTTCGCGCCAAATGCCGCCAAGCTCCTTCGCATTTTCGCGATAGTTGCCTGGATCCACACTGAAGATGGTGATCTTGGCCAGGTCAGCGGGCGTACCGCCGGATTCACTGAGCGCGGTGAGCAGGTTTGTCAGCGCTACGCGGAATTGCTCAACGATTCCCTCGCCGATGATCACACCTTGGGCATTGAGCGCCGTCTGTCCGGCGAGGAAGACGATACGTCCGGATTCGGCCACCACGGCGTGGGAGAAGCCAATAGGTGGCGCCATGGATTCTGGGTTGACTCGACGAATGGTCACGATTGCACTCTCCCACCATCAACGTTGATTGCCTGTCCGGTCAGGGCACCGGTATCTGCCACGAAGAGATCCACAACATCAGCCACTTCATCAGTGGTGATCAATCGACCGATCGGTTGCTCAGCTTCGAGCATGGCACGCGCTTCCGTTTCGCTGCGCCCGGTTTTGTCCACTATCGACTGAATCGAGCGATCGGTCATGGGTGTATCCACGTAGCCCGGGCAGACCGCGTTCACGCTGATGCCCGATCCCGCGAGTTCGGCCGCCGCTGAACGCACCAAACCAAGCACACCATGCTTGGCCGCTGAGTAGGCAGATATATAGGGCACTCCCACCTTGCTCGCGGTGCTCGCAATCACCACGATGCGGCCGAATCCTTGCTCGCGCATCACCGGAATGGCCGCGCGCATGAATCGGAACGGTGCGGTGAGGTTGAGTTCGATCATCTGCGCCCAGAGTTCGTCACTGGTGCGGTGCACGGGTGCAGAGATTCCTTCACCGGCATTGAGCACGAGGACGTCGAGCCCACCCCACTCGGCCACCACTCGAGCAACCAACTCTTCGGCGATTCCCGGGGCGGTGACATCCGCGGGTAGGACCAGGCTCGGCACGGTCAGACCGTCCACCACCTGCTGGAGGTCACCCTGTGACCGAGCAGTCAGTGCAATCTGATGCCCAGAAGCACCGAGGTGCTCCACAATGGTGGCTCCGATCCCCCGGCTGGCGCCGGTGACCAAGCAGCGAAAAGGAGGATGCCGCGGCGAGTCCATGGCTACCGCCCTCCCCACCGGAGACCCGGCGATAGTGCGTCTACTTGTCGATCGGCAATAATACGCTACATGACAAGCCCCCGTGCCGCGATTGTGCAGGCCCGCCGCAGCGTCTTTGGCAAGTATCGCGGAGGCCTCTCCGGAATTCGCCCCGATGACCTCTTGGCAGGGGTCCTCGGCGAGTTGGCAGCAGCCACCCCCAGCCTTGATCTGGCGAATATTGACGACGTCATCATGGGCGATGCCAATCAGGCCGGCGAGGACAACCGGAATGTGGCCCGAATGGCTTCCCTACTCGCCGGGTGGCCCACCACGGTCCCCGGGGTCACGCTCAATCGCCTCTGCGGCTCAGGTGCCGAAGCCATCGTGCAGGCGGCCCGCGCAATCCGTGCCGGCGATGCTGACATCGTGGTGGCCGGTGGCGTGGAATCGATGAGTCGTGCCCCTTACGTTCTGCCCAAGTCAGATCAGCCCCTCGATCCAAAGGTCAAACTTGAGCAGACCACGGTGGGTTGGCGAATGACCAACCCGCAATTCCCCAAGCACTGGACGGATAGCTTGGGCGAGTGCGCTCAGCGCAGCGCCGAGGAGCTAGGCATCGGTCGTCAGGAACAGGATGAATGGGCCCTTCGGTCCCATGAGTTGGCAAGTGCCGCCTGGGCGGCCGGTAAGCACGATGGTTTCGCCGTGCCGATGAATGGGATTGAGCGTGACGAGTCGATACGCCCAGACACCACCTTGGAGAAACTCGCAGCGCTGAAACCAGCCTTCACCGCAGATGGTTCGGTCACTGCAGGCAACTCCTCACCCCTCAATGACGGTGCGGTGGCCACCCTGTTGATGTCCGAAAGTGCTGCCAAGGATCACGGCCTCGAACCACTCGCTTTCATCACCGCATCCGCGGTGAGCGCCTTGGAACCTGATCGCTTTGCCAACGCTCCCGTTCCCGCGGTGCGCGCTCTGCTCAAGCGAACAGGGTTGACCGCAGCGGATATCGACCTCTTTGAGATTAACGAGGCATTCGCCGCAATGGTGCTCACCGTCTTGCGTGAAGCCCCAGAGATTCCGGTGGCCAAGGTCAACCCCAATGGTGGTGCAATTGCGATCGGTCATCCGGTGGGTGCCTCCGCCGCGCGCGTAGTCATTGATACCGCCCGGGAATTGCAGCGCCGCGGTGGTGGTAGGGGAATTGCCACCGCATGTATTGGAGTAGGTCTAGGAATTGCCGTTCTGGTGGAGGTGCCGTGATCACTGTTGAGGAATTCACCGATATCACCTACGAGGTGGCGGATCAGGTTGCGGTGATCACCATTAATCGCCCCGAGCGCTATAACGCGCTTCGTGGACGCACCGTCGATGAACTCATCTACGCATTCCGATATGCCTGGGTAGATAACTCTGTAGGTGCCATCGTGCTCACCGGCGCTGGCGACAAGGCGTTCTGCAGTGGCGGCGATCAAAAGGAACGCAACACCACGGGCGGATACGGTGAGACCGAAATGGGCATGTTCGAAATTGAACGATTGCACCGACTCATTCGCGAAGTACCCAAGCCGGTGATTGCCGCGGTGAATGGTTACGCCATCGGCGGCGGCCACGTGCTCCACGTGCTGTGCGATGTCAGCCTCGCATCGAACACAGCCACCTTCGGCCAGGTGGGTCCACGCGTGGGCAGCTTCGATGCCGGCTTCGGCACGGCATACCTCGCGCGGGTGGTGGGCGAGAAGCGCGCACGTGAGATCTGGTTCTTCTGCGATAAGTACGACGCCGAGACCGCAGAGCGCTGGGGTCTAGTGAATCGGGTTCTTGAGCCCGCGGAACTGCTACCTACCGCCATCGAGTGGGGGAAGAAAGCGGCGGCGCTATCACCCACCGCTCTTAAGACACTGAAGCATTCATTCAATGCCGATAGCGATCACATCGTGGGTATCCAGTCACTGGCATTCGATGTACTCGATCTTTACGTGGATACCCCCGAGGCCAAGGAGGGTGGAGCGGCTTTCATCGAAAAGCGCTCCCCTGATTTCGGTCAATTCCGCGGCAACTAGCCGATCGCATCGGCAACGAGGGCCCCAGACCCACCACCTACGCCACCACCGGGCCAGGTGCTCGCACCACAGATATAGAGGTGATCCACCGGTGTGCGGTGACGCCACCAGCCTGGGACCGGGCGCAGAAAGAAGAACTGCGCCGGGTGGTGGCTTCCGCCCAGGGAATCCCCGTCGATCAGATTGGCATTTGCCCGCTGCAGATCAGCAGGGGTGAGAACCTTTGTGGCGAGGATGTGTTCGCGCAAGCCTGGGGCGTACTCCTCAATTTTGTCCAGCACTCGCTCGGCGTAGGCGGCGCCAATGTCATCCCAGCTTCCTTCGGCTGGATGCAGTGGCAAGACACGAACCTGTACCCAGAGCACATGCTTGCCTTCGGGGGCCCGGCTGGGATCACTTACCGTCGGCTGCCCCACCACCAATGTTGGCGAATCTGGCAACTGACCATTGGCCGCCTGGGTGTACGTCAACGCCATGTCATCGAGATACGGGCCGATGTGCACGTAATTGAATTCACGGGCACCTTCTGCCCTCCACTGGGGCAGTTCATCAAGTGCCAGGTGAATCATCATGGTGGCCAAGCCCGGGCGGAAGGTGTTGGCCCGAGCAACGGCAGGCTGCTGCGCAACTGCCTTGGGCAGTAGTTGTGGGATGAGACGAGGATTGAGGTTCGCGATCACCGCGCGCGTTGCACGGTGCGTTTCACCTGATTCCGTGCGCACGCCCACGGCGCGCTTTCCGTCCATGAGAATCTCGGTCACCCGGGAATTGGTACGCACCGCACCACCGGATTCTTCGATCACTGCCACCAGGGCCTTGATCATGGAATCGGCACCGCCCTGGCCGATCACCATGCCATTGAACTGCCCGCCGATGGTTTCCAGGAGCGAGAAGAGCGCACCACCGGGAATATCCGGAGCGAAATCCAGGTGCATTCCCCAAGAAGCCATGAGCGCGCGCAGTTTCGGGGAGCGGAAATGCTCCTCAGTAAATGCCCGATTGGAATTCAACGCTAATTTCGCAATATCAACCACGCCATCGGTGCCGAATTGCTTACGCGCCTTCCATAACGCCTTTGCCGCACCCTTCGATGGCATATCCGAGCCGAGCACCCCGATCAGCGTGGGCGCCACTGCACCTAGGTATTCGGTGAGTGCGAGCCACGAATCCACGTCTTCTGGTGCGACAGCGGAGATATTGCGCACCGTGGCATCAACATCAGCTTCAACCCCAACCATCGTTCCGTCAGGAAAGACCGAGCAGAATGGCTTGGCGGAGGGAACGAGCGCGAAACCGTGTGCCGCCAGACGTTCGCCGAGAACGGCATTCACTGGTCCACCGGCGAATAGGCCGAGGTTCATCGCGAAGAGATCGTGACGGTAGCCCGGGAGTGTCACCTCTTCCGTGCGCACTGCACCACCAGCCATGTCATTTGCTTCCAAGACCAGAACTCGACGGCCCTTTGCGGTCAAGAGTGCCGCGGCACTCAGCCCATTGATTCCAGCTCCAATGACGATCACATCTGCGTCCACGGCATGATCCTATGAAGTTTTGCCGCGTACTTCTGACGATCGGCACATCCGCGATATAACGTTTTCCTCGGAGGTGGCCATGTCCCAATCAACTGCACGCGCCGATGTAGTGATCATCGGATCAGGAATCAACGCACTCGTAGCTGGTGCCCTCCTCGCGCGCGGCGGAAAGAAGGTGATCCTGTGCGAACGCAATTCCGCACCCGGCGGAGCGATCGCCACGTCCACCGACCACGTGCCCGGCTTCACCATCGAATTGCTTTCGAGCTGGCACCCACTCTTCGTTGGAGGTCCCGCATATGGCGCCCTCGCCGCCGACCTCGCCCGGCACGGTCTGGAATACCTCAACACCGAGCTCCCCACCGGCGTGGTCTGCTCTGATGGAACCGCCTTCCTCTCCACAGATCCGGAGATCACCGCAGCGGAAATGACCCGCCTTGGCGACGCTGAAAACTGGAACGCACTGATGGCCGATTTCGGCTCGAAGGCTGATCTTGCCTTCGGGCTACTGGGCACGGATTTCTGGCGCCGGAATGCGTGGAAATTTGGTTGGAAGGCATACCGGCAATTGGGTAAGAGAGGCCTGATGGCCAGTGGTGCCGATCTCCTTGAACCAGCGGCGCCGTGGGCGCAGCGCACCTTCAGTTCACCCGTGACTCGGTCACTTCTTGCTCCCTGGGCACTTCACAACGGCCTCGGCCCCGACGATTCCGGCAGCGCATTCATCACCACCGTAATTGGCGCCGCCATCGCGATGGGTGGCATGCCCATTCCGGTGGGTGGTGGACGTTCCCTAGTGAAGGCGCTCGTGGGCATCATCGAAAACAACGCAGGTGAGGTGCGCACTCATGCAGACGTTGTGCACATCACCACATCCGGTGACCGCGCCACCGGGATCACGCTGGCCGATGGCACACAGATTGACGCAACTGAATCGGTCCTTGCCTCCGTTACTCCCCCGGCGCTCTACGGCAATCTGCTCGATGCAGCTGCGGTGAGCACCGAGAGGCTGGCTTCTGCTGAACGCTTCCGCTTCGGCCGTGCAGGCTTCCAAATACACATCGCCATGAATGAGCCGCCGCGATGGAACGGTGATCCGCGCCTAGCGCAGACAGCACTCGTGCACATTCTTGATGGAATGGATTCACTTTCGGAGTCGGTGAACGCCGCTAATCGCGGGTACCTTCCGCGCCGACCCACCATCGTGGTGGGACAGCCAGCAACAATCGATCCCAGCCGGGTTCCCGAGGGCCACGGTTTGTTGTGGATTCAACTCCAGGAGAACCCGCGCGTAGTTCTCGGCGATCTCGCCGGGGAAATCGATCCAGGTGATGGCACCTGGACGCCGGCGCTGCGTGATGCCTACGCCGAACGCGTGATCAGCCAACTTGAACCACACATCAGCAATATCCGAAGTGCGGCTATCGCACAGTTCACTCTGGGGCCCGCGGACCTTGAGGCGATGAATATGAACCTGGTGGGCGGGGATCCCTATGCCGGTGATTGCCGAATCGATCAATACGCGCTGTGGCGCCCACTATCCCTGGCCACCGGACACGCCACGGGGATCAGCAACCTCTGGCAGATCGGCGCCTCAACTCACCCCGGCCCTGGCCTCGGCGGTGGATCGGGTTATCAGGTGGCGATGCGCCTCCTAGGCAAATAACAAACAAGGCAAAAGGAATCGGGCACCGCGCAACGCGGTGCCCGATTCCTTGTCAGCTACTTAGCGCGCTACGAACGCGAGGACGCGGCAGGGACTGCCCGAGCCGTTCACGATGGGCAGCGGCGCCGCCACCACAACTGCACCCTTGGTGGGCAGCTTGTCCAGGTTGCGCAGCTGGGTGAGGCCGTACTTATTCGCACCCATGAACATCGCGTGGCAGGGGAACGGTGGATCGAAGGCGAAGGCGCCGCCGGCATCCGTGCCCACGGTCTCCACACCCCAACCGAGGATCTCAGTGTTGTCAGCGATGTACTTCGCCGCTTCCGGGGTTACTCCGGGTGTATGCGGACCATTCTCATCGGCGTTGGCGAAGGCAGCCGGGTCATCCCCAAACTTCGACCAACCCGTGCGGTAGAGCACCCAGGCGTGCTTGGGCAGCGGGCCGTTCTCGGCCTCCCACGCCTTGATGTCATCCACGGTGAGGCAGTAGTCAGGGTTGGCGGCAACCTCTGCGGTCTTATCGATGATCACGGCCGGACCGGCAAGCCGCTGGGCGGGAACCTGGCTGACGTCGTCAAGGTCTTTACCGGTGATCCAGTGATTCGGGGCATCGAAGTGGGTGCCAGTGTGCTCGCCAGTGCGGAAGTTGTTCCAGTACCAGGCCGGACCACGGTCGTCGTAGCGGCTGATCTCCTCCAACTCGAAGGTGGCCGTCTGTCCCAGCTCCGGCGGAAGGCCGAGGATGGGCGTGCCTGCATGCAGAGGTGAAGTGAGATCGACGATCTCCACGGAACCATCCACGATGCCGGCTGCGAGTTGCGCGAGATCGGACATTCGATTTCCTTTCACTGATTGTGGACAACCTTCTTGGTGGTCCACCCATTGTTGATGGTTAGGCGGTTGGCCGCCAGCGCTTTGGCCGATTGATCTTGGCAGATTGCGGCACGAGCTCTAGGCGCGGCTTGGGATCCTCTGCTCGGCCGGCCGGCGGCTTCCAACTCCCACCCTTGTACGGCAACGGCCATTCCACTTCCACACCTTGATCCGCAGCGGCGTGAAGGGTCCACTGTGGGTCATACAGGTGCGGGCGGCCAATTGCGCAGAGGTCGGAACGGCCAGCAGCAATGTTGGTATTGACGTCATCCCAGGAGCTAATCGCGCCCACGGCCATTGTGTCTATGCCGACGAGATTGCGAATTCGATCAGCAAATGGGGTCTGGTACGAACGGCCGTACTCGGGGCGAGCATCGGGCGTGGTCTGCCCGGATGAAACATCCAGCACGTCTGCACCGTGGTCTTTGAACGCGCGGGCAATCTCGAGCACATCATCGAAGCTAATGCCCTCTGGAACCCAGTCCGATGCCGAAATGCGGACGAACATCGGCTTATTTTCCGGCCACTCCGCACGAACAGCATCGAACACTTCCAGGGGGAAGCGCAAACGGTTCTCCAATGAGCCACCGTATTCATCGGTGCGCTGATTGCTCACCGGAGTAAGGAAGCTGGACAACAGATAACCGTGGGCGCAGTGCAGTTCAAGAACATCGAAGCCAGCACGTGCTGCCCGCGCAGTGGTGGCCACGAAATCCGCCTTCACCGCGTCCATATCCGCACGTGTCATCTCACGCGGCACCTGGCTATTGGGCAGGTACGGAATCGGAGAAGGTCCGATGATCGGCCACGCACCTGAATCCAGGGGTTGGTCGATCCCCTCCCACATCAACTTAGTGGCACCCTTTCGGCCGGAGTGGCCCACCTGGATACCCATCTTCGCCTGCGTGGTGTGACCGAAATCAACGATGCGCTTCCAGGCCTCCTCCTGCTCGTCGCTCCACAATCCACCGCAGCCGGGGGTAATGCGACCCTCGGGTGAAACGCAGACCATTTCCGTCATCACCAGACCGGCACCACCAAGGGCCTTACTCCCCAGGTGGACTAGGTGGAAATCACCGGCAACGCCATCGGTGCAGGAGTACATGTCCATCGCGGATACCGCCACGCGATTGGGCAGGATCACATCGCGCACCTTGTAAGGAAGGAACATCGGTGGAACCTGCTTGGTTCCAGCCGGCACCTTGCCTCGCGCAATCTCACTCTTGAGCAGCCACTCCTCGACGAGCGACACCAACGCAGGATCTCGCTCTTGGAGATTGCCGTAGGTGATACGCCGGCTTCGCGTCATCAAGTTGAAAGCGAACTGCATGGGATCCTGAGACACGTATTGTTCAAGTTCCTCGAACCACTCCATGCTCGCCTGCGCTGAGCGTTGGGTGCTCTTGATCACCGGAACGCGCTCTTGATCGTAAGCCTTGAGTGCTGCCTCCAAGTTTGGCTGCTCACGCAAGCACGCGGCAAGGGCCAAGGAGTCTTCCATGGCGAGTTTTGTTCCAGAGCCGATTGAGAAGTGAGCGGTGTGCGCCGCATCACCTAGGAGCACCAAGTTCTCATGCACGAGTGTCTTATTGCGAATTGTGCGGAAGGTGACCCACTTGCTGTTATTCGCAATCAGTGAATGGCCCTGCAAGATATCGGCGAATAGTTCACCTACCTTTGCAATGCTGGCCTCATCACTTACGCCCGGCGGGAGCGAGTTCGCGTCCACCGCGTCGAATCCGGCGGCGCGCCACACATCTTCATGCATCTCAACGATGAATGTGCTGCCGTGCGCATCCATCGGGTAAGCGTGGATCTGCATTACGCCGTACGGGGTGCTTCGAATAAAGAATTCGAAAGCTTCAAACACAAGATCCGTAC
Organism: Actinomycetota bacterium; assembly: GCA_046047295.1. GTDB lineage: Bacteria > Actinomycetota > Actinomycetes > S36-B12 > S36-B12 > VGCC01. Next base: position 11,261 of record JBJOIE010000150.1, read on the forward strand.
CGAGCCACATGTACTTGCACTTGCGTGGGTCGATGGTGGTGCCAAATTCGGCGGAGAACTTCTCCCGAATGGGGCTATTGATTCCATCGCAGGCGATGACGAGGTCATAGTCCGCCATGAGGTCTTCCACCGGCGGGGCCTCGGTGCGGTAATGCACCGGCACCCCGTGCTGCTCGGCACGGCGCTGCAGCACATGAAGTAGTTCCTTACGGCTCATCGCCGCAAAGCCATTACCGGCGATCGTGAACAGGTTGCCGTCAATGTCCACATCCACGTCGTCCCAGTAGGCAAAGGACTCACCCATGTCTTGGAACACTGATTCATCCGAGGCACGGATGCCGCTCAGGGTCTGATCGCTGAAGACCACACCGAAGCCGAAGGTGTCATCAGGGGCGTTGCGCTCCCACACGGTGATGTCCGCGGCCGGATCGAGCTGCTTAACGAGGCTGGAGAAGTAGAGCCCGCCGGGGCCTCCCCCGATTACCGCAATCCGCATCCTGCAACCCCTTCGGTGGTCTCTTGCGTGTTTGTGACTATCGACAATAGTACGGTATATCCAAAGATGCGCGGCGGACAAGCGTTTTGGGAAGGATGGGGCCATGGCGGGCAGATTCGACGGTGCGGTGGCCATCATCACCGGGGGCGCAGGCGGCCTGGGAATCGCCATCGCCGAGGCCCTCGGCGCCGAAGGCGGTGCGGTGGCGATCTTCGATACGAATGCCAACGCCGTCGAAGCTGGGGTGGCCCACCTTAAGGAGAAGGGTCTGCAGGCAGCGGGTTTCACCGCGGATGTTCGCTCCGCACACGAGGTTCAGGCGGCAGTTGCGGCAACCGTAGGCCAACTCGGGGCACCCACGATTTTGATCGCTGCTGCTGGTGGCTCGCTGGGTACGCCCCGCGATCTCGCCGATATCACCCCTGAGGACCTTGACCTCGTCATCGACGTCAACATCAAGGGCACCTATCACTGCGCCGCGGCCGTGGTTCCCTATATGAAGGCCGCTGGTGGCGGGGCGATCGTCACCTTTTCCTCGATTGGTGGGCGCTCCACGAGCCCCGTCACGGGTATTCCCTATGCCGCCGCAAAATCCGGCATCCTCGGCCTGACCCGCCGGCTGGCCCGCGAGGTGGGTCCCGATGGCATCCGCGTCAACGCCATCGCGCCCGGACTCTTCCTCACTGGGCGGTTACAGGGCATGTTCGATGCCATGAGTGAGCATGATCGCAATGAAGTGCTCGATTCAATTCCCCTGCGCAGAATGCCCAGCATCAGCGAGTGCGTGGATCCCGTCCTCTTCTTGGCGAGTGATCAATCCTCGTACATCACCGGCGCCGTGCTGGACGTCAACGGCGGAAGGTTCATGGCTGGCTGAGGCCCGCTTCGAAATCCTCAACGCTGAGCCGCGGTACGTCAACGATCTCACCCAGAGTGGACCATTCACTCCCACCGAGCCGCGCAACGGGATCAACCCTGCGCGTACTGGCCCGCTTACCTTCAAAGACGTATTCAGCTACAGCGATGAGAATCACCTCGCCCAGGATGAGGATCCCGTTGCCTACCTCACGCATATCCGTGAGCACGCATTCGAGTGCATAGGGGGACTCGGCAACCCTCGGTGGACGCACACGTTCGCTGGGTTCCCGGGTTACCCGGGCCGCATCGAATTCACTAACGCCGGGTGCAAAGTCAATACCGGTGACATTGATTTCCTGGATTAGATCTGCGGGAGATCCGCACACCACGAATTCACCGGAAGCACGAATATTGCGCGCGGTGTCCTTCTCCCCCATGGAAGAAATCATGATGATCGGTGGTGCTGTGCTCACCACCTGATAGAAGGAATGGGGTGCGAGATTGTCCACGCCATCAGGTGAGGTGGTTGACACCCAGGCAATCGGCCGTGGCGTGACGAGTGCGCCCAGTAACGGATAAATGCCCGAGGACGCACGCGGATCTATTGTGCGTCGCTCGGGCATTACACCTTCATGCATAAGCCGAGATCTTAGTTGCGGGGCAGGCGCACACCCTTTGCTTCGAGGCGCGGGAGCACCTCTTGGGCGAAGTAGGGAAGTTCCTCTGCGTAATCCAGGAAGGACAGGGTCATGCCCGAGAAACCGGCCTTGGCAAAGCGCTCGATCTCATTGGCAACGTCATCGGGATCACCGATGATCGGGCAGGTGCCGTGACCAGCCGCAAAACGCCCGCGGAACATTTCGAGCATTTCAGCGCTGAAGGACTGCGCGTGCAGACCTTGGAGACGCATCAGGTTGTCTACGGCATCCCAATCGGCATTCTCATCGGCGTACCAGTGCAGGAACTCTTCTGCCTCTTTGCGGGTGGGTCGCACTACGCAGTGACCGAGGGTGAAGTAGCCCATGGTGCGCTGGTACATATCCCCGGCGAGCTTCGTGTACTCACTCACCACCTCAGCGCCGTCATCCGGGCCCCCCACGATGGTGAACCCGAAGTTTGCATTGCGCGCTGCGTACTCGCGGCCCTGCTTGGATGAGCCAGCATTCAGGATGGGCAGTGGGCCGTCATAGGGCTTGGGCAGGCTCTCCACGTGCTTCAGGTGGAAGAACTGTCCATCCCAATCGAACTGTCCCGGTGTGGTCCAAATCTTGAGGATGAC
>JBJOIE010000151.1:0-6223 GCA_046047295.1 Actinomycetota bacterium
GGTCGAGCGGTTCAACCCTTATTGCGCGATGCAGCCGTACCGTCCCTGCGGCTCCTCGCCGATGCAGTGGGCGCCACCGCGCACCTGACCATCGCCGAGGGCGGCGAAGCATTCACCGCTCTCGTGGTTGAGCCATCTCGCTCAGACCTACATGTTTCCGTGCGCATGGGTGCACGTGGACCGCTGGAGGCGAGTGCAGCTGGTCGGGCAATACTCGCTGCGCGCACCGCATCTGGCCGAGTCCTGGATCCTCCATGGATCACGGTGAGTGGCGATGGGGTTGCCACTCCCTTGGGCGTGGCTGCCCCACTCACGGGCGTGGCGGGACTTGAGGCGGCCGTGGGAATCATCGCAACCGCCGATATGTCCGATTCCGAGGTTGGACCTCGCGTGGCTCGTGCAGCGAGCGAAATTGCCCGCGTTCTTCGTTAAGAAATAGGCCCTTGCCCATGCGGGACATGCCGAACACCCCCCGAATCCCTGGGCGCGGCGGTGCGTAACGCAGAATGAAGTGATGCGTGGACATGCGTTGAGGTCGGGTGCAGTCGCCGCGGCAGTTGTCGGGCTGCTCATCTCTCTGGTCAGTGGTGCGAGCCCGGCCCAGGCTGAACCCGCACCTGCTCGGATCCTGAGTGGGTGGATGCCCTACTGGATGACCTCACCGAGTAATCCAGAGGGAGTCAACAGCGCCGTCCAAAACGCGGACCTCTTTGTCGACGTCTCACCCTTCTGGTACTCGGCCACCAGTGCAGGTGGTGGCAACGTGAAGGTGGGCGTGAACCGCAATTTCACCTCGGCGGCCACCTCGATTCCCTGGGCTATGGGTCAGCTCAAGGGCGCGGGCCTCACCGTGATCCCCGCCATTGCGGATGGTTCGGGGAAGGGGCGCATGGCCTCCGTCCTCGCGGATCCCGCCAAACGCGCGGCACATATCGGCGATCTGGTGGCCATGGTGACCGGTGGGGGCTATGACGGCCTCGATCTGGACTATGAAACCTTCGCGTTCTCCGATGGGCGCAGTACTTGGGCTGCCACCCAGCCGAACTGGACCGCATTCATTCAAGAGTTGTCAGCGGCGCTGCACGCGCAAGGCAAGTTGCTCTCCGTCACTATTCCGCCGCCGTGCGATACGCGCAGCAGATGCGGTGGTGAAAATGGATATTGGGTCTACAACATGCCGGGCATCGCACCCTTTGCCGATCGCATTCGCATCATGGCCTACGACTACAGCTATCACGCCATCGGTCCCATCGCGCCGATCACGTGGGTGCAAAACATCGTGGAATATTCCAAGACGGTCATGGATCCAGCCAAGCTTCAAATCGGTGTGCCCACATATGGACGGGCGTGGACGAAAAAATCGGGTAACAGCTTTCAACTCTCCGGCAACTGCCCCACGAGTGGAAGTTCGGGCGCGGCCAAGACCGCATGGAATTCGCTGACCAAGATGTCTTCGGTCACTGCCGCCGAAATTCCGAGCGTACTTGCCAAGAACTCCGTTGCCGAATCCTCAGTGGTCTGGGATGACGCGGCAAAGGAAAGCTGGTTTGAGTATGACAAGAACGTCAATTGGAGTGGTGGCACATGCACCGCCCGCCGGGTGAGTTGGTACGTCGGCCCTGATGGTGTTCTTGCCCGATCCCAACTCGTGGGCAACCTCGGAATTAACGCGGCAGCCCTCTGGACAATCGGTGGGGAGAATCCGGCACAGTGGGCGTTGCTACGCAGCTATGCGCAATCCCTTGCACCGGCGCAGACAACGGCCACTCTGACGGTCCCTCCCGCGGTTGTGGCTGGTCAGCCGCTGACGGCAACGGGCAGCGTGCTGGTCAACGGAGCTCCCGTTTCAGGGATTCCTGCAGTGCTCCAATACGCGCCCCTCGGCAGCGCAGACTTCGTAGATCTTGCCCAGGTGGCAACGGGCGCGGATGGCTCGGTTGCATTCACGGTGACCGTGCCAGGGTCGGGCCTCTTGCGCATTTCGGTGCCTGCCACGGAGGCTGCTCCAGCAGCGGTGAGTGCAGAAACAACTGTGTCTTTTGGCGCCACGGTTTCGGTCAAGGTGAAAACTCCGAAGGTCTCGCCTACGGGCAAGATCAAAGTCAAGGCCATCGTTCGTCCGGCTCAGGCCGGGCAGCAGGTGATCCTGCAGGCCTTGGTCGATGGCACGTGGAAAAAGGCTGGATCAGGTAAGGCCAATGCGCGGGGTCGAGTGGTGTTAGCGGCTAAAGCCCCGAAGGCGAAGGGTCGCTATACCTACCGTGTGGTGGCGCGAGCCATGGGTGCGGTCGAGCAGGGACTATCGCCAGACTTCCGCATTCGCGTGCTGAAGAGATAGTGCCTACGAATCAATACGCAAGCTTCCTTCGGGCAAGTCAAACCAGCGCAGTGCGTCAAAATGCTCGGACACCCCTGCTTGCGGTGAATCCGTCTCGGGTTTACTCGTCAGGTAATCCACTGCGAAGGCTAGGTAGTCCTCGAGCGCAGTTTCCGGGGCGCTTTCGTGATCCACGGCGTAAGTAAGTTCGCCCTCCGGGGAGTAGTGCACGTCTGTGAGGCGTAGGGGTGGCTCCACCGGTCCTTCGCGATGTTGCCATCGGCCACTTTCCGGGGCGAAAACATATTCCGGTAGCAATCGGTGTCCGTATGCGGCGATCAGATGCACGGCGTTCACAACGTAGGCGAACACCGCCTCCGAAATGAAGTAGTTAAAGTTAACGCGCACCCAGCCCGGCTTGATGCCTTCGCAGCCGTGGCTTATCTCGCTCTCATATTCCATCGATTTGTCGAGCTCGATCCCGAGAAGGCGATGACCATAAGGGCCGGCACAGGAGCAGCCCCCGCGTGCCTGAATTCCAAATAGGTCATTGAGCACCGCAACAACGAAGTTGTGATGGAGATAGATCCCACTTGGTCTCTTGATGACGAAAGATGTGATGGAGAGCCGTTCAGCCATACGGTTACCGAGCACTTCAATTGCTGGATTGTCTTCCCACGAGGCCATGGCCCGGCGTACAAGATCCTCCTCGCGCATCCGAATTACGTCGGTACCGACGGCATTCTTCAGTTGGAACACGAGTCCGGCGCGAATGGATTCCACGATTGCGGGCGTACCACCTTCTTCGCGGTGCTCTGGATCGTTGAGGTAGCGATGGTCAAGGGCATTTACGTAGGAAACGGTTCCGCCACCCACCACATCGGGTACGGAATTAGTGAGTAACTCCCGCCGCACCGCGAGTACACCTGGAGTTCCTGGGCCACCAATGAACTTATGTGGGGATAGGAATATCGCGTCCTTATAAGCCAATGGATGATCGGCGCAGTCCGGATTCATGTCCATGGCTATGTAGGGTCCGGCCGCCGCATAATCCCAGAAGGAAAGGGCGCCGTGTTCATGCAGGAGTTGGCTGACGGTGTGGGTATCGCTCAGGATCCCGGTGACGTTACTTGCCGCTGAGAAGGAGGCGATCTTGAGGGAGCGATCGGAATAGCGAATCAACTCTTCGGTGAGGTGCTCGATGTCAATATGTCCATCGGAGTCTTCACGAATAGTCACCACGTCCGCGATCGATTCGCGCCACGGCAACTCGTTGCTGTGATGTTCGAACGGACCGATGAAGACAACCGGGCGGTCGGCAGAGGGGATGTGCTCACTCAAGCCATAGGCGTGATCAAGGTCTGCTGGAATTCGCAGGTTGAGCAGTGAGATCAACTTATTGACTGCTGCGGTAGATCCAGAGCCGCAAAAAATCACACACGTGGAGTCATCACCATTGAGGGCTTCGCGGATAAGGGTGCGTGCGTCTTCGCGCAATCGTGATGTTTGAAGCCCTGTTCCGCTGGATTCGGTATGGGTATTGGCGTAGCGGGGGAGTACCTCGCTGCGGATGAAATCCTCGATGAAGGTCAGTGCCCGACCACTGGCCGTGTAATCGGCGTACGTGGTGCGCCGGAGCCCATAGGGCGTTGCCATCAGTTGGTCATCACCAATCACGGATTCCCGGATTCGATCCACGATAGGGGGATGGGGCAGGTCTGGATTCGCTGGTGGAATCGCTGGCAGGCCTTCGAACTCCGTCACCTGATAAGCGTACAAATTCCTGGGGCTGCAACACTGGCGTTATGGCGATGCCAACCCCGGTGCTTCCAGATGAGGAACTGGACTCCGCGGTCGATGTGCAGCGCCCCTGGGTCACCATCGTGTGGAACGATCCAGTGAATCTGATGTCGTACGTGACCTATGTCTTCATGACATATTTCAAATACCCACGTGAAAAAGCGGAAAAGCTCATGCGCGCGGTGCATGAGGAGGGTCGGGCGGTTGTCTCGGCTGGCACCCGCGAAGAAATGGAGCGAGACGTCACGGCCATGCACTCCTACGGCCTGTGGGCAACTGCGAGCAAAGATGACTAGGGGATTCATCAAGTCCACCCGCGGTAGATACGTGGCCGTTCTCGATCCGGTGGAGCGGGGGCTGCTGCGCTCCCTTGCCGATCAGGTGATGGACCTCGTTGCACCGGAGGAGCCTGCAGCGGCGCCCGATCCGTTGGCCGAACTCGTGGGGTGGGTGGATCCGGATACTCCCGTTTCTGCGCCGAGTGATCCTGCGATGGCTCGGCTGTTCCCAGATGCCTATCGAGATGACGCTGAAGCATCGGCGGATTTCCGGCGGTACACCGAAGGGGATCTGCGCCGCGAGAAATTAGCGCGGGCACAACGTGTTCATGCTCGGGTGGAATCCGATGCAGATGGCGATGTGAGCGTGAGTCTCGACGAGGCCGAGGTACCCGATTGGTTGGGCTTCCTCAATGACGTACGCCTGATCTTGGGCACGCGATTAGACATCACCGAGGATTGGCAGGAGAGCGGAATCGATGAATCTGCTCCGAATGCGCAGCTGTATTTTCTCTATGACTGGCTCACGTATCTACAAGAGACCCTTGTCCAATCGATGTTGGATGCACCGAATCCGTATGAATGATCGTGCGCGGCTAGGGTCATTGCCATGCTAAGGATTAGCCAGGATCTGGTGGATGCGATGGTGGCGCACGCCCGCCAAGACCACCCGGATGAAGCATGCGGTGTCATCGCGGGTGCGATTGGTTCAGATCTGCCCACCCGATTCATCCCGATGGTGAACGCGGCTCGCTCCCCAACCTTCTATGAGTTCGATTCGATGGACCTGCTGCGGCTCTACCGCGAAATGGATGATCGGGATGAAGAACCGGTTGTGATCTATCACTCTCACACCGCAACCGAGGCTTATCCCTCCCGCACAGATATCTCATACGCCTCAGAACCGAATGCCCATTACGTGCTGGTCTCCACCCGGGAAACAGGTTCAGCCGAGGGGCCATATGAGTTACGTTCCTATCGGATCATCGAGGGAGTGGTTGAGGAGGAGCCGGTGGAAATCACCGGCTGAACACTTGCAAGGAATGTGCAAGAAACTGCCCAGAGTGGCGAGTAAGGCCAAGCCTGCCTAATCTTGGGGGACTCCACGCACACTTGAGAGGACATCATGGCCGCCGAAGTTCGTATTCCCACCATCTTGCGCACATACACCGGTGGCGAGAAACTCGTCTCGGCTGACGGCACCTCCCTCAGTGCGGTGGTTACTGATCTTGACTCGAAGTACCCAGGCATCGGTGAGCGCCTTGTGGACGAGAGTGGCCTTCGCCGGTTTATCAATGTGTACCTCAACGATGAGGACGTTCGTTTCCTCGGCGGTCTCGATACTGCGGTAGCCGATGGAGATTCCATCACGATCCTTCCCGCGGTGGCCGGCGGCTAGCGTGCGCTTTGATTCACTGCTGGATTCGGTTGGCCATACTCCTCTAGTTGGTCTGCCGAATCTCTCCCCGAGTGAGAACGTGCGTCTCTGGGCCAAGCTTGAGGATCGCAATCCCACGGGTTCAGTAAAGGATCGCGCTGCGCTAGCAATGATCGAGGCAGCGGAAAAGGAAGGTCGGCTTTATCCCGGCGCCACGTTGCTCGAGCCCACATCGGGCAACACCGGTATTGCACTCGCCATGGTGTCCAAACTCCGTGGTTATCGATTGATCTGTGTGATGCCGGAAAATACGAGTGCCGAGCGGACCCAGCTCCTGCGCATGTATGGCGCCGAAATCATCTACTCACCCGCGGCCGGTGGATCGAATGAAGCCGTGCGCGTGGCCAAGAAACTGGCTGAGGAGAATCCGGACTGGGTCACTCTCTACCA
>JBJOIE010000152.1:0-4692 GCA_046047295.1 Actinomycetota bacterium
AACGGAACACACCTGTGCGGTTGACATTCGCTGATGGCGAGGTAGCACTACGCGCCGGCACTGGTGATGATGCCCAGGCAACAGAAGCTGTGGCGGCCACCATTGAAGGTGACGATATTGAGATCGCCTTCAACCCGGGCTATCTCCTCGATGGACTTGCCGCTATTGATGCAGGAATAGCACGGTTCTCTTTCACGCAGGCCACACGCCCTGCTGTCATCACCGGTCTTGGTGAGGGTGCTGCCGATTCCTATCGCTATCTATTGATGCCTGTTCGCCTCACTGGCTGATCCGTATTCCACGTGAAAATCCGTTCGTAACATGTGGCTACGCTCGCTGAGCCTCACGGATTACCGTTCGTACCCGCAAGCAGATATTGATCTCACGCCAGGTGTTACCTGCTTTGTTGGCCCAAATGGTCAAGGCAAAACCAACATCGTGGAAGCCGTGAACTATCTAGCAACGCTGCGAAGCCATCGAGTGGCACACGATGCCCCACTCGTGCGCGATGGTGCCACCAGTGCACTCATCCGTGCGCAGGTGCAAGAAGAGGATCGGCACGTCAGTCTGGATCTTCAGATCAATCCCGGCAGCGCAAATAGAGCGCGGATAAATCGCGCATCTGCAACAGCGCGCGCACGCGACATCTTGGGCATTGTTCGCGTGGTCATGTTTGCCCCGGAAGATCTTGAAATCATCAAAGGTGATCCGTCCGTGCGCCGGCAATTCCTCGATGACATCATGATTCAGCGCTCACCACGAATGGCTGGAGTGAAAGCCGATTACGAACGCGTGGTGAAGCAACGTAATGCATTGTTGAAGAAAGCAAGTCAAGCACCGCGTAAGCGGGGAAGCGCATCACGTGAACCAGATCCATACCTTGAGTCAACATTGCAGGTGTGGGATGAACAACTATGTGCACTTGGCGCAGCCATCACGGCAACACGTTTCTCTCTAGTGAATGAGTTGCAGCCGCACGTTGCTCGTAGATACTCCGAGGTTGCATCAGGGGGTTCAGCTTCATCGGATGTGACCCTGCACTATCTCGCTAAATGTCTTTCACCTGAATCCGATTCCGATCAGAACTTGCTAATGCACAACGAGGACTTCTGGCGCGAACAACTCAGCGGTGAGGTCGTGCGTAGACGCAGCGATGAAATCCAGCGAGGTATCAGCCTCGTGGGTCCGCACCGGGATGAACTACTCGTCAACCTTGGTCCACATCCAGTCAAGGGTTACGCATCGCACGGTGAAACCTGGTCAGCGGTGCTCGCACTGCGCTTGGCCTCGGCAGATGTTTTGCGTAGTGACGGGGTTGACCCGATTCTGATTCTTGACGACGTCTTCGCCGAACTTGATACCAAGCGCCGTGAACGCCTTGCACGTATGGCACTCGAAGCAACCCAAACATTGATCACCGCCGCGGTGGCTGAAGATATTCCCGCAACACTTGATGGTGCCCGATTCAGTGTGCGCCGTGGGGAAGTGACAGGGGAGGCGGCGTGAACGAGTCAACTCAATCGGAGCCAACTCCTGAACAAATCGCCAAGGCCAGCAATGCGGCGCTACGCCGGGCGATGCGCAGCACCAACACCCGGCGCGGGGGACGGCGGCTGAGACGTGCGAAGGGCGTGGGTAGCGATGGCCCGCAACCCATCGGCGCTGCCCTGGATGAGCTGATCAGCACCCAGGGCTGGACCACGCCGGCGGCAATCGCCCAGTTGAGCCTGGAATGGTCCGAGATCGTGGGACCCGAGGTGGCCGATCACGTGTCTGTCGAACGTTTTGACGATGGAGTGCTCTACCTCGTGGCCGAATCCACCGCCTGGGCCACTCAGGTGCGCCTGCTCGCCGCCCAGGTTCTGAGGCAGGTGGCCGATCACCTGGGGGATGGAGTGGTCACCCGGATCGAGGTTCGCGGTCCCACCGCGCCCTCCTGGGTGAAGGGCCCGCGCCGAGTGAAGGGCCTAGGCCCAAGGGACACGTACGGCTAAGGCGGTCGTTCCTGCTGAGCCGTTCACCACGTGTAGCTAGATAAGGGCCCTGCTGCCCCTGATGGACGAATTCCGCCCTGCGCGTAGGGGGGGTCACCAAGCCCCCTTGGCTGCGTCATATTGTCCGAAACCGGCCGTGGCGGAGGTGTCGATGTCGGTTGAAACCACTAGAATTCAGGCATACGCGGGCGCACCAGGCGTCCGCATTTTCTGACATATCGGGCAACCGATACGGCAGGGAGCGGTTCCGCGGGAACCGGAGAAGGAGACCCATGTCTTACGACGCAAGCGCCATCACCGTCCTCGAGGGCCTCGATGCTGTGCGTAAGCGCCCTGGTATGTACATCGGTTCCACCGGCGAGCGCGGTCTGCACCACCTGGTCTACGAGGTAGCGGATAACTCGGTGGATGAGGCCATGGCCGGCTATGCATCCACCATCACCATCACACTGCTCGCCGATGGCGGGGTTCGGGTTGTCGATGATGGTCGCGGCATTCCCGTAGATGAGCACCCGGTGGAAAAGCGCCCTGCGGTGGAAGTGGTCCTCACCGTGCTGCACGCCGGCGGAAAATTCGGCGGCGGTGGCTACTCGGTCTCTGGTGGTCTGCACGGTGTGGGCGTATCCGTGGTCAATGCACTATCCACCACATTGGAGGTGGAGATCTGCCGCGATGGGTATGTGTGGCGCCAGTCCTATGACAATGGTGTGCCGCGCGCGGCATTGGAAAAGGGTGAGAAGACCGATCGCACGGGAACCACGGTCACCTTCTGGGCCAACGCGGATATCTTCGAAACCACCCAATATGACTTCACCACCCTGGCTCGCCGCTTCCAAGAGATGGCCTTCCTGAATAAGGGCCTCACCATCGAACTCGTTGACGAGCGTTCCACCGCGTTACGTGATGTGGATAGCGTGGATGAGATCGATGACGATGTGCGTCGGGTGCGCTATCACTATGAAGGTGGCATCGCGGATTTCGTTCGCCACATCAACGCAGCTAAAGGTGCAGCTAATCCTTCGGTGATCGTTTTCGAATCAGAGGCCGCGGATAAGCGGTTGAGTGTCGACGTTGCCCTTCAATGGAACACCACCTACGCGGAGAGTGTCTACACCTTCGCGAACACCATCAACACCACTGAAGGTGGAACCCATGAAGAAGGTTTCCGTACCGCGCTGACGTCGCTGATAAATAAATTTGCGCGCGAGTGGGGAATCCTGAAAGAAAAGGATGCCAATCTCACGGGTGAAGACATCCGTGAAGGCCTCACCGCCATCGTCAGCGTGAAACTCGCCGAACCGCAGTTCGAAGGTCAAACCAAGACCAAGTTGGGCAATACCGAAATGAAAACCTTCGTGCAGAAGGTGGTTAATGATCAACTCGGTGAGTGGTTTGAGAAAAACCCGGGTGAAGGTAAAGACATTGCGCGTAAGGCAGTGAATGCGGCAACCGCGCGCATTGCCGCACGCAAGGCACGTGATCTAGCCCGTAACCGCAAGGGTCTCCTCGGTGGTGCTGGTATGCCGGGCAAGCTCATCGATTGCTCCAGCCGGGAACCCGAGGAGTGCGAAGTCTTCATCGTTGAGGGTGATTCCGCAGGTGGTTCTGCACGGCAAGGCCGTGATCCGCGCATCCAGGCGATCCTGCCGATTCGCGGCAAGATCCTCAACGTTGAAAAAGCACGCATTGACAAGGTTCTGCAAAACAATGAGGTTCAGGCATTGATCTCTGCCCTCGGCACCGGTGTGCAAGATGAATTCGATATCAACAAGTTGCGCTACCACAAGGTGGTGCTGATGGCTGATGCCGATGTGGACGGCCAACACATTCGCACCCTGCTGCTCACCTTGCTCTTCCGATTCATGCGCCCCCTGGTGGAACTGGGTCACGTTTTTCTGGCGCAGCCACCGCTGTACAAACTCAAGTGGACCCGTGAAACCGCAGAGTTCGCCTACTCCGATCGTGAGCGTGATGCGCTGATGGAGGCCGGCATGGCGGCGGGTAAGCGCCTTCCGAAGGAAGAGGCCGTGCAGCGTTACAAAGGCCTCGGTGAGATGAACGCGGATGAACTCTGGGAAACCACCATGGATCCACAGCGGCGTGTTCTCCTGCAGGTCACCTTGGACGATGCCGCGCAGGCCGATGAAATGTTCAGCGTGCTCATGGGTGAAGACGTCGAATCACGTCGCAACTTCATTCAGCAAAACGCGAAAGACGTGCGGTTCCTCGATATCTAGACGTTTCCTATCCCTGCTACCAACGGAGTAATTCGTGGCTGATGAAGTAGACATCATCGAAGTTGATGAAGTGGATCCGCACGGCCGGATCGAGCCGGTCGATCTGCAAACAGAGATGCAGCGCTCCTACCTCGATTACTCGATGTCGGTCATCGTGTCGCGCGCGCTTCCCGATGTGCGCGATGGACTCAAGCCCGTGCACCGGCGCGTGCTCTACGCCATGTACGACGGCGGCTACCGCCCTGATCGCAACTTCTCCAAGAGCGCCCGCGTGGTCGGCGATGTCATGGGCAACTACCACCCGCACGGTGATAGTGCTATCTACGACGCACTCGTACGTCTCGCCCAGCCGTGGAGTTTGCGCTACCCATTGGTGCAGGGCCAGGGCAACTTCGGCTCACCCGGTAACGATCCGCCGGCCGCCCAGCGTTACACCGAATGCCGGATGGCGCCATTGGCCA
>JBJOIE010000153.1:0-11505 GCA_046047295.1 Actinomycetota bacterium
CTGGACACCCTGTGCCATAGCTTGCGCAACTTCACGCGCGGTGAACGTGCCCTTGAATTTATCTGGTGCGATGAGGACACGCATTTAGAGTTTTTCTACTGGTGCATAGCGCAGTAGTAGGCGCTTGACCCCGGCTGAGCCAAAATCGATGGTGGCATCGGATTTCTCCCCCACACCTGAAGTACTCACCACCGTTCCTAGACCAAACTTTTCATGGGTCACGCGATCACCAGCGTGTAGCGAGACAACCGCAGCATTCGCACTTGGTCGCGGGCCAAAGCTCAATCCCGATGCAAAGGAACTCGTGGAACTCCCCAAGGATGAATATTCCCCCGCACCAGCTGGCTCCTCCCGGCGCCACTCCACCACTTCAGCAGGGAGTTCATCGAGAAATCGAGATGGCGGGTTGAAGTTCGCTGCGCCCCAGGCCGACCTACTCACCGCTCGCGAAAGGTAGAGCCGCTCGCGTGCTCGGGTGATCCCCACGTAGGCCAACCGCCGTTCCTCCTCTAATTCGCGGGGATCAGCTAGTGAGCGCATGTGGGGGAAGATTCCATCCTCCAAACCGGTCAGGAACACCACCGGAAACTCCAATCCCTTCGCCGTATGGAGAGTCATCAACGTGACCACGCCCCCGTGATCTTCACCCTCGGGGATTTCATCGGAATCCGCCACCAGGGATACTCGCTCAAGGAATTCCACGAGCCCCTCGCCTGGATTATCTTCGCTGAACTCGGTGGCCACGCTCTCAAGCTCGGCAAGGTTTTCCAGCCTCGTTTCATCCTGCGGATCGGTAGATTCTCTCAACTCGGCGATATAACCCGATTGTTCGAGGGCTGCCTGAAGAATTACCGCGGGCTCGGATCCAGAATCAGCCAGGGTGCGCAGACCGTCCATCAGTTCATTGAATCCAGCGATGGCATTGGCCGAGCGTGCAGCAAGTGAGTCAATTTCCTTCACTCGCGAAAGGGCTTCACAAAAGGGGATGCGCTCACGCTCAGCAAATGCCTCCACCTGTTCCTCGGCACGATCACCAATGCCGCGCTTGGGCACATTGAGAATGCGACGCGTGGAAACTTCATCACTTGGATTCGCAATTGCCCGCAAATAGGCAAGGGCATCGCGAACTTCTTTTCGCTCGTAGAAGCGAACGCCGCCTACCACTTTGTAAGGCATGCCCATCCGAATAAAAACATCTTCCACCGAACGCGATTGGGCGTTGGTGCGGTAGAAGACGGCAACATCGCCAGGGCGATTCACATTTTCGTCATGAAGCCGGTCAATCTCACGTGCAATGAAGGAGGCTTCATCGTGCTCATCATCGGCAACATAGATCTCAATCGGTGCACCTGAACCGCTATCCGTCCATAGGCGCTTGTCTCGCCTCGAGGCATTGCGAGCAATGACCGAGTTTGCGGCAGTGAGAATGTTCTGCGTGGATCGATAATTCTGTTCAAGCACAACGGTGGTGGCGTTGGGGAAATCCCTTTCAAATTCCTCGATATTGCGGATGGTGGCTCCGCGAAACGCGTAAATAGATTGGTCTGCATCCCCCACCACACACAGGCTGCCCATTTCCGCGGGCTTATCTGCACCCAGAAGTTCCTTGATTAACACATATTGCGCATGATTGGTGTCTTGATATTCATCCACCAGCACGTGGCGGAATCGGCGGCGATAGTGATCGGCCACATCGGGAAACTTCTGAAGCACCTCCACCGCAAGACTGATCAGGTCATCAAAATCAACGGCATTAGCGGCACGCAATCGGCGTTGATATTCCGAGTACGCCTCGGACACCACCTGCTCCATGTGATTGGCGGCCCGTGAAGCAAACTCGGCAGGGCCGATGAGCTCATTTTTTGCATTACTCACCTGAGCAAGGAAGGAGCGTGCTTGATAACGCTTGGGATCGAGATTGAGATCACGGATCACCATGCCCATTAAGCGCTGAGCATCCTGCTGGTCATAGATGGTGAAACCCGACGTCAACCCAACTAGGGAACCCTCACTACGCAGGATGCGCACGCAGGCTGAGTGAAAGGTTGACACCCACATGGCCCGGGCTCGCGCACCCACAACTTCGGCCACGCGTTCCTTCATCTCCCCCGCCGCCTTATTGGTAAAGGTGATCGCGAGGATCTCTCCAGGGGAGGCATCACCGGTGGCTAGCAGGTGGGCGATGCGCCGGGTGAGGACTCGGGTCTTGCCGGAACCGGCACCCGCCACGATCAACAAGGGGCCGCCGCGGTGCTCGACGGCCTGGCGTTGGGCCGGATTGAGATCGGCCACCAGGGCGCCTGCGTCACTCACGTTTGCAGTCTACGAACCCACAACGACAGCCCAAACGTGGCAGATTGGGCACGTGAGTGATTTCGAAAGCATCCGAACCCGGGCCGTCCACGCAGGCCGTGACGATTTCACTGATCTCGGGGTGCACACCATGCCCATAGATCTGTCCACCACAAACCCGCTGACCAGCATTAGTGCTGGTCGAGATGCCTACGACACCTACGCATCGGGCGCCACCCGGGCACCTGGCATGACGGCCCTCTATCGCCGCGCGTGGAACCCCACGGTCGCCAGATTCGAAAATGCCATCGCAGCCCTAGAGGGATACATCGCCGGGGCACCAGCCATCGCTGTTGAGGCACTTGCCTACCCAAGCGGAATGGCTGCCATCACCGCCGTTCTTCAATCGCGGGTGGCCGCAGGCAAACCCCACATCCTCGCTATTCGCCCGCTTTACGGCGGTACCGACGCAATCCTTGCTTCCGGTTTACTCGGGACGGAGGTGCAGTTCGTTGATCCAGAGCACGTGGCCGCTGCCGTCACCAATCGCACCGGGCTCGTTGTTCTTGAATCACCGAGTAACCCCACGTTGGAACTTCGCGATATCGCGCACATCGCACGCGTGGTGGGCGATGTGCCGGTCATGGTGGACAACACCTTCGCCACACCCGTATTGCAACGCCCGCTTACTCTCGGCGCTGGATACGTGGTGCACAGCGCCACCAAGTACATCGGCGGACATGGCGATGCAATGGGCGGAGTTGTGGTGACCTCTGCCGAGCGCGCGGCCGAACTTCGGCCCCTGCGCGTGCTCACCGGAAGCGTGATGGATCCCTTCACCGCGTACCTCATGCATCGAGGCTTAGCCACATTGCCAATTCGCGTTCGCGCGGCCCAGGAAACCGCGCAAGTGATCGCCGAATGGCTGACCACTCAGTCGGGAGTAACGAAGGTTTTCTACCCAGGATTAACGGGAGCCGATCCGCAGGGTCTTCTTCGCACACAGATGGATGGTCCCGGTGCGATGGTGGCATTCGATGTTCACAGCTTCGAGCGCGCGGAACACTTCTGTCAGCAACTGAGGCTGATAACCCACGCTGTCTCACTCGGTGGCGTGGATACCCTCATCGAACACCCGGCCGCGCTCACGCACCGGGTTGTTGCCGAGGAAGCCCAGCCCGGTGAAGGAATTCTGAGGCTGGCTATCGGACTTGAATCTGCAGAAGATCTGATCGCCGATCTATCCCGCGGCACGCAGGCGCTCCACTAGGCAACAGGATTTCAATCGAAGTCGACGTCCAACAGATCCGCCATAGCGCGCAGATGGCTCGTGTAATAGGGATCTGGCATCTGTGATTCACCGTCGCCCGCTTCTACCGCGATCACGAACGCTTCACGCAGTTTGAGTCTTGCCGCAACATCACCTGTGGTGAGGCCCGCTTTCTCGCGCGCTCGACGCAGAAGTTCACCGCGCGCAACAGAGGAGGCTTGGTCATGCGCATCGCTCACGATGCCTCCCCACACAAGTAGCCCCCACCAGGGGGACACCTTGAGGCTAGTGCCTGAGCACTCCGGTGGGAATAGATGTGAAGGGATTTCTTGTCAGCTCATTGCCGGACATGAATCAGGAACCCAGGATGGTCAATTCCACCCGCTGAAATTCCTTCGGGTCGGAGTAGCCGGTGGTGGCCATCGCCTTACGCAGCGCACCAATGACGTTCATGGTTCCATCGGCCCGGTTTGAAGGCCCGTGCAGGATCTCAGCGAAACTGCCCACCTGATCCATCATGTGGCGCTCACCGCGCGGCAGCTTGTGATGCCACGCTTCAGCACCCCAGTGCGCGCCGTGGCCGGGGGCATCCGTGGCTCGGGCGAAGATAGAGCCCACCATGGCCGCATCGGCACCACAGGCAAATGCCTTCACTACATCGCCACTTCGGCCCATAGAGCCATCGGCGATCACGTGCACGTAGCGACCACCGGATTCATCGAGGTAATCACGGCGAGCGGCGGCGACATCGGCAACGGCACTGGCCATAGGTACGCGCACGCCGATGACATCGGATGTGGTGTGGCTAGCGCCGCCACCGAATCCGACGAGTACGCCCGCGGCGCCGGTGCGCATCAGATGCAGCGCCGCCTGACGGGTTGCGCACCCGCCCACGATGACGGGTACATCAAGTTCATGAATGAATTCTTTGAGATTCAAACCTGGACCATCAGTGCTCACGTGCTCGGCAGACACCGTGGTGCCGCGAATAACAATGATGTCTGCCCCTGCTGCAACAGCCACCGGAGCAAGTTCAGCAGTACGTTGAGGTGAGACGGCAACGGAGACAGTGATACCGGCCGCTTTCATATATGCGATGCGCTCGCGGACCAACCCGGTATCCACCGGTGCCGTGTAGGCGTCTTGAACGATTGCGGTTGCGTGCTTGGCATCAGCCTTGGCAATCGCAAGCAGCCGTTCTGCCGGATCGGAATATCGCGTCCAGACACCCTCAAGATTGAGTGAAGCAAGAACCCCCGCATGCGCCAACGTGATTGCCGAATCCGGTGAAACCACCGAATCCATCGGCGCCGCCATGAGTGGAGTGTCAAAGGAGTAGGCATCGATATTCCATTGAGTGCTCACCACCTCGGCATCACGGGTTCGCCGACTCGGCGCGATAGCTACCTCATCAAAGGAATACCCACGACGAGCTTCCTTTGATCCGCCAATAACGGTGCTGGTCATACTCACCTTCCGGAGTAATTGGGCGCTTCGAGCACCATTTGGACATCGTGCGGATGGCTTTCCCGCAATCCGGCTGCGGTAATGCGCACGAACTGGCCGCGAGCTTGGAGATCAGCGATGGTTGCAGAACCGGCATAGCCCATGGAGGCGCGTAACCCACCCACGAGTTGATGGGCCACCGCGCCCAACGGTCCTCGGTAGGCAACCATGCCCTCAATGCCTTCGGGTACGAGCTTGTCATCACTAAGCACATCGTCTTGGAAGTAACGATCCTTGCTGTAACTGCGTGCTTGGCCACGCGACTGCATGGCACCAAGGGATCCCATTCCCCGATAAGACTTGAACTGCTTGCCGTTCACGAAAACAACATCACCCGGTGCTTCCTCGGTTCCGGCGAGTAAGGAGCCGAGCATTACCGTGCTGGCGCCGGCCACGAGCGCTTTAGCGATATCACCTGAGTACTGGATTCCGCCATCGCCAATGACAGGGACTCCCGCAGGAGTGCACGCACGCGCCGCTTCATAGATGGCCGTGATCTGCGGGACCCCCACTCCGGCCACCACACGAGTGGTGCAGATGGAGCCTGGACCAACACCCACCTTCACGCCATCGGCACCCGCATCAACTAGTGCCTTAGCGCCTGCGTACGTGGCAACGTTTCCACCAACGATGTCGATACTGGAATTACTCTTGAGCAACCGCACCATGTCAACAACAGCGCGCGAATGGCCGTGGGCGGTATCCACAACAAGGAAATCCACACCGGCTTCAATGAGTGCGTGTGCGCGCTTCTCCGCATCGTCACCCACGCCTACGGCCGCACCCACAACAAGACGACCATCAGCATCCTTGGTGGCGTGCGGGTACTTGCCCGTCTTGACAAAGTCTTTGACGGTGAAAAGACCCCGCAGTACACCCGCATCATCGATCAGCGGCAGTTTCTCGACCTTGTGCTTTGCCAGCAAGGCAAGTGCTTCATTGGGATCAATGCCCACTGGGGCGGTCACCAGCGGCACGGCGGTCATGACTTCGTGCACCGGGCGAGACATATCGTCTTCGAAACGCATATCGCGATTGGTCACGATGCCCAACAAGCGGCCACCCGCATCTACCACCGGAACACCGGAGATTCGATAGCGCCCACAGAGGGCATCAACATCAGCTAGCGAATCCCCTGGGGCGCAGGTGATTGGGTTATTGACCATTCCCGCCTCGGAACGCTTGACCAGATCCACCTGGACTGCCTGCTCTTCCCACGGGAGATTGCGATGCAGTACGCCCACCCCACCTTGCCGCGCCATGGCAATTGCCATGCGAGCCTCGGTCACGGTATCCATCGCACTCGACACGAGTGGCAGTTGCACCCGAATGCTGCGCGTTACGAAACTCGAGGTGTCTACCTCGCTGGGA
Organism: Actinomycetota bacterium; assembly: GCA_046047295.1. Classification (GTDB taxonomy): domain Bacteria; phylum Actinomycetota; class Actinomycetes; order S36-B12; family S36-B12; genus VGCC01. The sequence goes on from JBJOIE010000153.1 coordinate 6,440, forward strand.
ATGACATCAGATTCACCGGGGAGGAGCAAGACGTCGTCAAATGTGAGCCCTTCTAAGGAGAACTTCTGCTCATCCGATGCCATGTGCGCAGGCTACCGAAGTGCTTATGAGGCGCCCACGAGCCCAGCGATGCGAGTGACCGTGGAGGTGAGATCGTTGCTGCGCTCCACGCCCGCTGGTGTTTCGCCATACCAGCCCTGCCCGCCGAGGAGTACGAGTGGAGCCGGACGCATCTTGACCAGACCATCTAATTTCTCTGGAGCAATGGGCCGATTGATCTGTGACCAGATGAAAATCACCGCCGGGCCGGTGCGCGTGCTCGCATGTTCTAAGGCAATTAAGGGAGTGTTAGCACCGAGCATTCGGGTACTGATTCCGCGCTCGGCAAGCGCTGCGGCAACCGCCCACAGGGCCAGATGGTGCAGTTCACCTTCCAAGGCCGCAAGTAGCACCGGCCGCACATTGATCGGTTGGCTCAGGGTGCGCGCGCGAACCGCGAGTTCGCCTTGAACGGCGTTACTCAGCACGTGCTCCACGTCGATTCCGCGACCACTTGCTTGCCACCGCTCACCCATACCCACGAACACCGGAATAAGAAGGTGGTCCCAGGTCCAGATCACACCGCGCTTATCGAGTGCCTCACGAACGATCGCCGCGCATGCGGTGCCATCAAGGGCCCCAGCAGCGCGAGCCAGGCCGCGGGCGCTGGGCGTACCACCCGGAATGGCCACCACCTGACCGCCACCATGGCGCCCAGCCGTGGAGAACTCAACCGGGGTGACGTGGCGGGACAAAGCGGTAACGGGGGCGAGATCCTCCGCAGTGGGATCCAGGGCAAGGGCCTGACGCGCCGCATCAGCCGGCGGGACACCCGCGTTCACCAGGGTCCGCATGTGCTCGAGACGAAGGAGGTCAGCGGCAGTGAAGCGCCGGTGAGAACCAGGACGGTGCTCACTCGGGCCGAGGCCGTAGCGCCGATCCCAGGTGCGCAGGGTGGCCGGTGCGATACCGAGCCTGCGAGCCACGGCGGCCACCGTGAGGCCCAGCTCTGCTGGGGCTTCAGGGACCTGACCGGGCTTCACGATCCGATTCTTCGCCCAGTTGGGCGATCCCGCTCGTTCAGATTGGGCCAAATGGGGCAAAAATTGTTCAATGTCGGATATTGACCAACCTATGAAACGTTTGTATAGTCTTCTCACTCGACCGTTGGAGGACTCATGGCAGATGTATCTCGGCTACCCGGCCCCAATGCCGACTTCTGGGATTGGCAGATACTCAGCGCATGTCGCGGGCTCGATTCGGCGGTTTTCTTCCACCCTGAGGGTGAGCGCGGCCCGGCTCGCGCAGCACGCCAGGCCAAGGCCAAGGCTGTCTGCGCAACGTGCCCAGTGATCGCCGAGTGCGCTGCACACGCACTCGCGGTCCGCGAGCCATATGGCGTGTGGGGCGGCATGTCTGAGGAAGAGCGTGAAGCAATCTACGCCGGTCAGCGTCGGCGGGAATACGTACCCGCTGCATAACTCGTACACAAATAAAAGGTGGGACCCCCGAAGGGGCCCCACCTTTTATTTCTATGACTAGTGCGAATGGCCGTGGTGTGAATGACCGTGGCCGTGCGCGTCTTCTTCCTCTTCGGCCGGCTTCTCCACCACCAAAGCTTCGGTGGTCAGCAGCATCGCGGCGATGGAGGCTGCGTTCTGCAGTGCTGAACGCGTCACCTTCACCGGATCGATAACACCGGCAGCGATGAGATCGCCGTATTCTCCCGTTGCGGCATTCAGACCGTGGCCAGCCGGCATGTCAGCAACCTTGGCCACAACTACGTAGCCCTGGTCACCTGCGTTCTCGGCGATCCAACGCAGCGGCTCTGCCGCCGCCTTCTTCACGATAACGGCACCGGTGGCCTCATCACCTTCAAGACCAAGACCGCCATCAAGAACTTTTGCGGCCTGCACGAGAGCAGTTCCACCACCGGAGACGATGCCTTCTTCGATTGCCGCACGAGTTGCCGATACGGCATCTTCAATGCGGTGCTTCTTCTCCTTGAGCTCCACCTCGGTATGGCCACCAACCTTGATAACCACTACACCACCAGCAAGCTTGGCGAGGCGCTCCTGAAGCTTTTCGCGGTCCCAATCGGAATCAGAGCTTTCGATTTCGCGCTTGATCTGTGCAACGCGATCCTCAACCGCACCGTGATCGCCACCGCCATCAACGATGGTGGTGTTGTCCTTGGTAACAACGATGCGACGAGCGGAGCCGAGCACTTCGAGGCCAACCTGATCAAGCTTGAGGCCTACTTCGGGGGAAACCACCTGAGCGCCGGTCAAGATGGCAATGTCTTGCAGGATTGCCTTGCGGCGATCACCGAAAGCAGGAGCCTTCACGGCGCAGGAGGTGAAGGTGCCGCGAATGCGGTTGACCACGAGGGTGGAGAGTGCTTCACCCTCAACATCTTCAGCGATGATCAATAGCGGCTTGCCGGCCTGAACAACCTTCTCCAGAAGCGGCAGGATCTCATTAACCGCAGAAATCTTGCCCTGAACGAGCAAGATGCGTGCGTCTTCGAGGACCGATTCCATCCGATCGGCATCAGTGACGAAGTAGGGCGAAATGTAACCCTTGTCGAACTGCATACCTTCGGTGAATTCCATCTCCATCGCAGTGGTGCTGGATTCTTCTACGGAGATCACGCCGTCCTTACCCACCTTGTCAAAGGCATCAGCGATCAGGTTACCGATCTCACGATCCTGCGAGGAGATGGTTGCAACGTTGGCGATCTCTTCCTTGCCGGAAACCTCGCGGCTCATCTCGACGAGTTTTTCGGTGACGGCAGCAACGGCGGCATCGATACCACGCTTGACGGACATCGGCGAAGCACCCGCGGTGACCTGCTTGAGCCCTTCATGCACCATGGCCTGGGCAAGAACGGTGGCGGTGGTGGTGCCATCACCAGCAATGTCATTGGTCTTGGTGGCAACTTCCTTGGCGAGCTGAGCACCGAGATTCTCGTAGGGATTTTCAAGTTCAATTTCACGTGCGATGGTTACGCCATCGTTGGTGATGGTGGGTGCGCCCCACTTCTTGTCAATGACAACATTGCGGCCCTTGGGACCGATCGTCACGCGCACCGCGTCTGCTAGAGCATCAACACCGCGCTCAAGGCTGCGGCGTGCGCTCTCATCAAATTCCAGGATCTTGGCCATGGTTCCTTCTTATGAGTGGATGAACTTTGGTGAGGATGCGGCGTCAGGTGACGCCGCATCCTCAGAACAAAAGGGGGGAAGGACTATTTACTTCTCGATAACAGCGAGAACATCGCGTGCGGACAGGATCAGGTAATCCTCACCGTTGTACTTCACTTCGGTGCCGCCGTACTTGCTGTAGATGACGGTGTCACCTGTCTTGATGTCGAGCGGGATGCGCTTCTCGCCATCCTCATCGAATCGACCCGGTCCAACCGCAATGACCTTGCCCTCCTGGGGCTTTTCCTTGGCGGTATCGGGGATGACGAGGCCTGAAGCAGTGGTCTGCTCGGCATCGAGGGTCTGGACGAGGATGCGATCCTCGAGGGGCTTGATGGAGACCGACACTGTTGCTTCCTCCGGTGAACGGGACCGCCCGCTGGGCGGCCATGGTGTACGACTGAGTGGTGCATTGGCAGTCTCAGGGTGAGAGTGCCAGATAGAAGAGTAGGTGGCGATTAGCACTCTGTCAATTCGAGTGCCAACACGCCCCGGTTCCCGTGAGGGATTTATACCCCCAGGGGTATATACTCACGTGCGTGTCCACGGTTCAAGCGAAGCATCGAGTCCTGGTCTTCACCACACCGACCTGTTCCTGGTGCACCCGAGTCAAGGCGTACCTACGCCAGCAGAAGGTCACTTTCAAAGAGATCGACGTGAGCAAAGATGCAAAGGCCGCCGCCGATCTGGTGCGCAAGACCGGTCAGCAGGGTGTCCCGGTGATCACCATCGATGGCAAGCCGATCGTGGGCTTCGACAAACCCAAGATCGATAAGGCCCTCGGCCTTCGCGGCTAAGCGATCACGATTCTCGCAACTACAGAAACCAGATGGGGAGAAGCATGTCGGTAAATCTGCAACCACTCGGCGCACGTGTGCTCGTTCGTCTCCTCGAGGAGGAGAGCATGACCGCCTCTGGCCTCGTACTACCGGATACCGCGAAAGGCCGTCCGCAGCGCGGTGAAGTTGTTGCCGTGGGCGATGACGAAGACGAGGTCAAAGTCAAGGTCGGCGATCGCATCTATTTTGCTCAGTACAGCGGCACGGAGCTGCGCCTCGATAACTCTGATTACCTGATCTTGGATTGCTCGGATCTACTCGCAGTCATTCGCTAAACAATAAGTTCTTACTCACGTTCCCAGGACACCCGCGTCACGTCCAAACTCGACGTGGCCGGGAAGTCCATGGGTGAGGGGTTCACGCCCGTGCGGATAAGGCGGTAGCCGAGCGCGGCAACCATCGCGCCATTATCCGTACACAAATGCCTATCGGGTACTCGCAAAATGATGCCTGCTTCGGCACAGAGTGCTTCTGCACGTGCACGCAATCGGGAATTAGCCGCCACTCCCCCACCGAGGATCAGGTGTTCAACACCTCTATCCCGGCAGGCAGCAACGGCCTTGTGCGTGAGCACATCAGCAACCGCCTCCTGGAAGGACGCTGCGATATCCGCCTTACGCACCTGCTCACCACGGTGATCGCGTAACCAACGCAGTACCGCTGTCTTGAGGCCGCTGAAGGAAAAGTCATAAGGATGATCGGGATCACGCAACAGCGCCCGCGGAAAAGCAACCGAACTCGGATCACCCTCGGCTGCCAGCGCATCGATACTCGGCCCGCCCGGAAATGGCAGGTCAAGTAGCCGGGCAACCTTGTCAAAGGCCTCACCGGCTGCATCATCGAGAGTGTGACCTAGAGCCGAAATCTCACCGCCCGACATCTCGATCAGCGAGGAGTGCCCGCCACTCACGAGCAAGCCCATTACCGGATCAGGTAGTTCGCCGTGCTGCAATTCATCGACAACAACGTGCGCGGCCAGGTG
>JBJOIE010000154.1:0-7838 GCA_046047295.1 Actinomycetota bacterium
TGCTCGCATGCGCTCGGATCGGTGCACCACATTCAGTTGTTTTTGCCGGCTTCTCGGCTGAAGCACTGCGCAGCAGAATTGACGACGCCCAAGCCACCCTCGTCATCACCGCCGATGGTCAGAATCGTCGCGGTTCTGCGATGCCGCTTAAGCCGGCGGTGGATGAGGCAGTTGACGCATCACCATCAGTGAAGAACGTGCTCGTTGTTCGTCGAACCGGCAGCGATGTTGCGTGGAATGCCGATCGCGATGTGTGGTGGCATGAACTCGTTGACCGGCAATCCGTCTCACACTCACCGCAGGCCTTCGAAGCCGAGCATCCCCTTTTCATCCTCTATACCTCTGGAACCACAGGCAAACCCAAAGGGATTCTGCACACCTCCGGCGGGTATCTGACCCAGGCCGCCTTCACCCACCGAAATGTTTTCGACCTCAAGCCGGAAACAGACGTGTACTGGTGCACGGCGGATATCGGCTGGGTGACCGGGCACAGCTACATCGTCTACGGACCATTGGCCAATCGCGTTACCCAGGTGGTGTACGAAGGCACACCCGATACACCCAATAAGGATCGCTTCTGGGACATCATCGAGCGCCACGGTGTAACAATTTTCTATACGGCACCCACCGCGATCCGCACCTTCATGAAGTGGGGCGATGACCTTCCGGCATCACATGATCTGAGTTCCCTGCGCCTCCTCGGATCAGTGGGCGAACCGATTAATCCTGAAGCGTGGATGTGGTACCGGGAAGTGATCGGTGGTGACCGTTGCCCCATCGTTGATACCTGGTGGCAGACCGAAACGGGAGCCATCATGATTTCGCCACTCCCCGGTGTTACCGCGTGCAAGCCTGGTTCAGCTATGCGTGCACTTCCTGGCATCGGCGCAGCAGTTGTTGACGATCACGGCGCCCCGGTAGGAAATGGTGGCGGTGGCTACCTGGTACTCACCGAACCGTGGCCTTCCATGTTGCGGGGAATTTGGGGTGATAACCAGCGTTACGTAGATACCTACTGGTCACGTTGGCCGCAGTATTACTTCGCAGGTGATGGCGCCAAGCTCGATGATGACGGTGCTCTGTGGTTACTCGGCCGCGTTGATGACGTCATGAACGTTTCCGGTCACCGCATTTCCACTACGGAGGTGGAATCTGCACTCGTTTCCCATCCCAAGGTGGCCGAGGCGGCCGTGGTGGGTGCCAATGATGAGACCACGGGTCAGGGCATCGTGGCGTTCGTCATTCTTCGTGGCGGGGTGGAAGATGGTGAAGGGTTGGTGAAGGAACTCCGGGACCATGTGTCTCACGAGATCGGTCCCATTGCTAAGCCGCGCCAGATCATGGTGGTTGCTGAACTCCCCAAGACCCGCTCAGGCAAGATCATGCGGCGCCTCCTGCGTGACGTGGCCGAGAACCGAGACCTCGGTGATGCCACAACGCTGGCCGATCCCACTGTGATGAACATGATCGCCGCTGGCTTGAGCGCCAATTCGAGTGAGGATTAATTAACCCGAGTGGCCTGATGAGCCCTCACCGCACCTAGGTAGGGTCATAAACGTGGAACAGCATGAGGTACTCGCGCGGCCATCCCTTCGTGAACGCGGATGGGTGCTGTCCTATCTGCGTGATGAGACGGTGGGCGGACTACTCCTCATCATCGCCGCAGCGATTGCTCTTATCTGGTCCAACTCACCCTGGGGTGATGGCTACACCGCGATGGTGGATTTCACCATCGGACCAGCAGAACTTGGCTTGAACCTGAGTTTGTCTACCTGGGCAGCCGATGGCCTGCTCGCCATCTTCTTCTTCGTTGTTGGCTTGGAACTCAAACACGAGCTGGTGGTGGGCTCACTGTCCAAGGTGAGTCAGGCCGTGGTGCCCGCGGCAGCAGCCATCGGTGGCATGGCGATACCTGCGCTCATTTTCGTTGCGGTGAACGCGAGCATGGCCGATGGCAACCTGCGCGGCTGGGGTGTTCCCATGGCCACCGATATCGCATTCGCCCTCGCGGTCCTGGCCGTATTTGGTCGACGGCTCCCCGTTGCCCTACGCGCATTCCTGCTCACGTTGGCAGTTGTGGATGATCTCGGTGCGATCCTGGTGATCGCCATCTTCTATTCAGACAAGTTCTCCGCCACCTGGTTCATCGCGGCCATTGCCATGTTTGCGCTCTATGCCGTGGGTCAGAAGATGCGCTGGACTTCCCCGTGGTTCTACGTTCCCATCGCTCTACTCGCTTGGTACTTCACCCACGAGAGTGGGATCCACGCCACCGTTGCCGGCGTGGTGCTGGGATTGCTCACCCGGGTGCGCACCGATCCAGGCGAAGAGGAATCACCTGCGGATCGTCTCGCCCACCGCATCCACCCGATCAGCGCTGGCATTGCCGTACCGATCTTTGCGTTGATGGCCGCCGGTGTTGACCTGCGCTCCATCGGAGTGGTGGACGCCCTCACCGCGCCGGTAGCACTCGGCATCATTCTTGGCCTGGTCATCGGCAAACCACTCGGCGTGCTCGCCGGTGCGTGGCTCACCGCCCGATTCACCAGCGCGTCCCTAGCCCCGGGAATCGCCTGGCGCGATGTGGGTGCCATTGGAATCCTCGCCGGAATTGGCTTCACGGTTGCCCTCCTCATCGCCGAGTTGGGCTTCGCTGACAACGAGGCACTGTTGGAATCGGCCAAGGCGGCGATCCTGGCGGCGTCTGTGGTGGCCACGATCCTCGCAGCGATCGCGCTGAGCGCGCGCAAGAGGCACTACCGCTCCGTGGCAGCCACCGAGGAGGCCGATCTTGACGAAGACGGCATTCCTGATGTGTACCAATCCGATACCAGCCGCTAACCTCCTGGCATGGAGAACGCGAGCCTGGGGGCGTTGATTGGCCGCACCATCACGAGTGGGCGCCGGCTGGCAGAAGCACAGATTGCCATCACCAAGGCTGAGGTATCCGCAGCCGGCCAAGACGTGGCCAAGGTCTCCGTTGCCGCGCTCATCGCCTTGAGCGCCATTTCTGTTGCCGGCCTCTTCCTGCTCATTGCAGCAGCTATGGGTCTCGTTGCAGCTGGCCTCGCGCCGTGGCTGGCATTCCTCATCGTGGCCCTGGTCCTGCTCCTTGGCGCAGTCATTGCGGCGCTCATCGCCCGCGCCCAGGCGCAGAAGATTCGCGGCCCGAAAGTAGCCGTTGAGGAATGGGAAAAGACGCAGCAGGCACTCACCTCGACATTTGAGTCATCCTGATCACAGAAGCGTGGTTGCGCCCGGAAGGGCCATGGCATTTCCGTGATGTAGCGGCCAATGGATCTCGCTTCAACGTTGCCGTCTGCGGCGAAGGTCCGCTCATCATGTTGTTGCACGGCTTCCCACAGTTCTGGTGGACCTGGCGTAATCACATGTCGGCCTTAGCCGATCTCGGCTTTCAGGTTGCGGCAATGGACCTACGTGGTTACGGCGGCTCCGATCACCCACCGCACGGCTATGACCCGCTCACCATGGCAGATGACGTCATTGGAGTAATTCGCGGTCTGGGTGCTTCGAATGCAACCGTGGCCGGACATGGCTGGGGTGGAGTGGTTGCGTGGACCATTGCAGCGCGCGCACCACAGTTAACCGATGGCCTTATCGCCATCAATGCACCACATCCGCGCCGCTTACGCGCGGCACTTCTTGGCAACCGACGCCAGCGCACAGCGATGAATTACATCTGGTCACTACAAGCGCCCCTATGGCCTGAACGCACCCTGCGCTCGGCTGATGCATCACGTATCGAGCAGTACCTGCGCGATTGGTCTGCTTCGCAGGATTGGCTCACACCGGATGTGGTGCATACCTATCGCGAAGCGTTTTTGCGCTGGCCCACTGCTCACACCGCGATTGAATCCCACCGCTGGGCAATCCGCTCCACCTATCGCAGTGATGGGCGGCGATACATGTCAGCGATGAGTGCACTCATCACCACGGATGTCCTGCACATCCATGGGACACAGAACCCGCTCATATTGGAAAGCACCGTTGACGGCAGCGAGGCTTTCGTGCGTGGTGACTATCGCCGGGTGGACATGCCCACCGGACACTTTGCCCACGAAGAAGATCCAGCGCAGATCACTGCTGAGCTCAGCAGCTGGCTCACCAGCCGCTAGGGGCGTACCCGGATATCGCAACTCCCGTTCGCCACTGGCTCGGTTGCCTCCCCCGCAACAGCGCGCGCTTCAGCGATGAGTGGGCCGGGGAGTGCATAGGTGCTCTCCGCGTCCTCAGCCGCCGCGGCGAAGATCATGCCCGCCACCCGGCCCTGCTCGGTGAGTAATGGTCCACCGGAATTACCCGGGAGCGTGGTGCCGCGCACCACGTATACCTCGCGCTGCTCCCCAGGTTCGCCATAAATGGTTTCGCCGCGACTCGTCACTACATCGCGAATCCGTGCAGCAGTGGCTTGAAAACGTCCCCCTCCCGGAAATCCGGCAATGACCACGGATTCACCTCGAGCAAGGACAGTGAGAACAAGGTCCAATGGTGGGGCAACGAGATCCGGGGCGCGCAGGAATGCGATGTCTGTATCGGGATCGAAATAGACCACATCAGCAGATACTGACGCGATTCCTGAACGCACGCGCACTCGCAGATCCGAGGCACCGGCAACCACGTGAGCATTCGTTGCAATCAGACCTTGGCTCATCACAAAACCGGAGCCCGAAACAATGGAATTACATTCATTCGCGTCACCAACGATCTTCACAATCGATTCGCGTGCTTCATCAATTGCGGGGGTGACCACTGCGCCATCAGGAGCATCCACCTGCGGTGATACCAGGCTCCCGGCTTCAGCCACAATCGTAGGAATCGCCGTTTCCCCAATAACCCCCGTGACGTTGAGCAAAGCATCGCGTGCGGAATCAGGAACCGCTCCATCCAAAGTGGTGATCACCCGTGAACCGGAGAGTTGATCACTGACCACCGGAAAAGGTGCGTAGGCCAGGGCAGAAGCCACCACCCAGAGCATCACAACGAAGGCAGCAACGTTAAGTCCAGCACCGGCAAGGCTGTCCACGAAACGCACCGGCGACCAACTGATGAATGACCGTAACCGTTGTCCGAGGAAAGACATCAATGCCTGACCAATCACTGCGCCGAGCACAATCGCGGCCAGGAGGACCACGAGGCGAACTGTGGTGGAGCTAATCCACTGGCCTACTAGATCGGGCACGAAAATAATGGTGAGTGCGCCACCACCAAGGAATCCAATGAAGGAGAACACGCCCGCAACAAAGCCTTGGCGCCATCCGACCAAGGCGAAGAGCACGAGCACTGCAAGCAGTACCCAATCGATAACGCTCATCCCACCAACGCCCGCGGTGGCGCCTGCTCATCCCAGGCACGTGCCCAGCCTGCGCCGCGAATGAGCGCATCAAGGATGCCTGCGGTGAATCCCCAGACCAACATTCCCCGAACATCAAATGCAGGGCCCACATAACCCGAGGGGTGCTGCACCCGGCACCTGTTCTCCGCCAACACGAGTTCAGCAATGGATACAGAGTGCACAGCAGCTATCTCCCGTGGATCGGCAACATTCGCGGTGGTGCGGCCCTGCCACCAGGCCACAACCGGAGTAACCACATAGTCGCTTACCGGAATCCATAATTCGGGGAGGCGTGCCACGGGAAGTAGTTCCTCCCGAGTGATTCCGGCCTCTTCCCAGGTTTCCCGCAGCGCCGCAGCCACCGCATCGGCGTCATGTTCCTCCACCACACCACCGGGAAATGCCGGCTGCCCAGAGTGTGGTCCCCCGCCGGTGGCCCGTTCCACGAGCACCACTTCAGGGCCGGACTTGGCATTGCGCAGGGCGATGAGAACTGCGGAATGTTTGCCAGAGTTCTCCGGGGGCGCAAAGCGGGTTATCGATGCAACATCTGCTTGCGCGGCAAACCGGGCAGCAGGTGCCAACCATTCGGGTACCAACTGCTCGTCTATTAGCCAATTGCCCTTCGCAGACCATGGAGCCGAGGTGCTCATGAAGCAGCGCTGGCCGTCACGTTGAGATAGTCCGACAACAGGTCATCGAAGGTTGCTCTATCGGGAATGGAGCCGTCCCACCGACCTGCGATGGTGCCATCCGGGCGGATGAAAAAGGTAACCGGCGGACCAGGAACGGCTAAGGATCCACGCACCGAGCCTGCGTCGTCAATAACAGAAGGAAACTCCACACCAAAGTCGGTGGCCATCAAGAGCGCATTGCGTGGATCATCTTGAATTGTGATTCCAAGGAATTGCACCTGACCCGCCAAGTCCTTCGCGGCCTGGGTGAGCATCGGCATCTCCGCGATACATGGCGGGCACCACGATGCCCACACGTTCACCACCGTTGGTATGCCGCGCACCCCAGCAAGATTCACATCGGGGCCAATTCCTAGGCACGGAAACGTGGCATCAGGCAGGCCCGGTATTGCTGCATCCGGATTGGCCACCTGTTCGGGGCATGGTTGCATGGCCGAGTTCTGCGCCAGGGTTTCCAATTCGGCTGATTTCTCCGCGGTTGGCACGGCACTCGGTTGCGTTGAAGTGACCTGGGATGGAACAACGGGTTCACCAGCTGCATTGCCATCAGCGGCGCAACCGCTAGCGACCACAGCAGCAAGAACCAGCAGCGGTGCTAACAACATCTTGGAACCCGGTGTCACCTCCCCAGGGTACGTCTAGCACTACCCCGAAGCCGCGCCCAGGACCCGATGCGACAGAATCATCACAACCAACGTTGCGGAAATCCGAAAAGGAAGAGGAGCAATGCACGAGGTTCTGCAGAACAGTCCGCTGTTCGCCAAACTTGATGCAGAAGCATCCGATTCTCTTCTCGCCAGCATGGCCAGCAAGCACGTGATCAAGGGCCAAATCATTTTCCATGAAGCTGAACCCGGCGACACCCTCTACGTGATCTTGGAGGGCAAGGTCAAACTCGGTCACGGCTCACCCGATGGCCGTGAATCACTGATGGCGGTACTCGGACCCGGAGAAATGTTTGGCGAACTCAGCCTCTTCGATCCGGGCAAACGCACCTCTACGGCTACCGCACTCACCGATGCCGTTGTCCTCGAGCTCAGCAATCCGCAACTCATGCCGTGGTTAGCCGGCCGGCCCGAGGTTGCTGCGGCACTTCTTCAGGCACTTGCCCGCCGGTTGCGGCGCACCAATGATGCAATGGCGGATCTGGTGTTCTCCGATGTACCCGGCCGCGTGGCCAAGGCGCTCATGGAACTCGGCGAGAAGTTCGGCACGGCTACCCCCGAAGGCCTACTCGTTACCCACGATATGACCCAGGAAGAACTCGCCCAGCTCGTGGGCGCATCGCGCGAAACGGTGAATAAGGCCCTGGCCGATTTCACCCAGCGCGGCTGGATTCGATTGGAATCACGCCAGGTGGTCATCCTGGATGTGGAGCGCCTCGGAAAGCGCGCGCGCTAGTTCACTTCTAAGTACGCCAACTGCGCATGCACGGTTTGCAGTGCAGCAGGAATCACCGCTGGATCAATATCCGCATAGACCACGCGAACCACGTCCTCGGCACTCACTGCTCCGGCAGCCACAGCGGCACGTACCTGGTCCAAGCGCTCCCTGCGATGAACCTGATACGCGGTAATGACCTCAACCGGATGATCAAGTACCGGCCCGTGGCCGGGGAGGATCGCTGACATCCCATTCTCAGCGCAGACATCGCGCAATCGCTGCAAACTCTCCAGGTATTCACCAAGATCACCATCGGGATAGGCCACCACTGTGGTGCCACGGCCGAGGACGGTATCCCCCGTGAGCACACAGTCACCGAAAACCACGCACAAACTGTCCGAGCTATG
>JBJOIE010000155.1:0-2972 GCA_046047295.1 Actinomycetota bacterium
TTGCTCACAGCGGGATATTTCCGTGCTTCTTGGGTGGCAGAGTGACCCGCTTATTGCGCAAGGTCCGCAAGGCGCGGGTGAGTTGCAGGCGAGTCTCGTGCGGGAGGATTACCCGATCCATGTAACCGCGCTCAGCAGCGACATAGGGGTTGGCCAGGGTCTGCTGGTAATCATCGATGAAGCGGGCCCGCTCGGCTACCGGATCCTCCGCGGCCGCGAGTTCCTTGCGGTAGAGGATGTTCACCGCGCCCTGGGCACCCATCACCGCGATCTCCGCGGTTGGCCACGCAAGATTGATGTCGGCTCCGAGGTGTTTGGAACCCATCACGTCATATGCACCGCCGTAGGCCTTGCGGGTGATGACCGTGAGGAGTGGAACGGTTGCCTCGGCGTAGGCGTAGATCAACTTGGCGCCACGGCGGATGATGCCTTCCCATTCCTGCTCCGTGCCCGGAAGGAAACCGGGAACATCCACGAAAGTAACAACGGGAATGTTGAAGGCATCGCAGGTGCGCACAAAACGTGCAGCCTTCTCCGAGGCAGCGATATCCAACGTTCCGGCGAACTGCATCGGCTGATTGGCCACCACACCAACGGCGTGGCCTTCGATGCGACCAAACCCGGTGATGATGTTCGGTGCAAAGAGAGGCTGGACTTCGAGGAAGTCATCTTCATCGAGAACGGCCTCGATGATGCGGTGCATGTCATAGGGCTGATTGGGCGAGTCCGGAATGATGGAATCGAGTGAGTAATCCTCTTCAGTGAATTCCATCTCCACATCAACATCGAAGGTGGGTGGATCAGAGAGGTTGTTACTTGGCAGGAAGGACAGTAAGGCGCGCACATAGTCAAGGGCGTCGTTCTCATCTGATGCCATGTAATGCGCGACCCCAGATTTGCTGTTGTGGGTGAGCGCACCACCAAGCTCCTCAAAACCTACGTCTTCTCCGGTAACGGTCTTAATCACATCTGGTCCGGTGATGAACATGTGCGAGGTGTGATCCACCATGATCGTGAAATCGGTGATTGCGGGGGAATACACCGCGCCACCGGCACAGGGCCCCATGATGATGGAGATCTGTGGGATCACACCGGATGCGAGCACGTTGCGGCGGAAGATCTCCCCATAGAGACCGAGGGCAACCACTCCCTCTTGAATGCGCGCACCGCCAGAGTCATTCAGACCGATCACTGGACAGCCGGTCTTCATCGCCAGATCCATAATCTTGACGATCTTCTCGCCGAAAACTTCACCGAGTGATCCGCCGAATACGGTGAAATCCTGGGCGAAGACGCAGACCGGCCGACCATCAACCGTGCCGTATCCGGTGACCACACCATCACCGAAGGGGCGGGATTTCTCGAGACCGAAGTTATGGGAGCGGTGCCGGACAAGACCATCGATTTGTTGGAAGGAGCCTTCATCGAGGAACGCCTCGATGCGCTCCATCGCGGTCATCTTGCCCTTTGCGTGCTGCTTATCGATCGCCTCCTGGCGACGACCAGCAGCATCAGCTCGGCGAGACTTGAGGATTTCGGCTTTGCCCGCGGTTGTTCGCGGATCGAGCCCATGTGATTCGTCGATTTGCGCGCTCATCAGACCTCCTGCACCTTGGCTGCGTACCTTAGCCGCGTGGCAGATATGAGTTTCGAGCGCGCTCCGCTGACCGATGCCATGGTGGAACATGCATTACGGGCCGCCGGAGTTGGCTGGCCGCGACCGCAACTCATGGAAACTGTTGGCTCCACAAATGATCGCGTCCTTGAACTCGCCACGATCGGAGCCGTTGAGGGCACCAGCGTGGTTGCCGAAGAGCAGGTGGCGGGACGAGGTCGACGAGATCGAGTGTGGGTGAGCCCACCGGGAGCGGGTTTGTGGTGTTCGGTCTTGGTGCGCGCCGGTGACGTACCTCGCGACCGTTGGGCACTCGTCCCCATCGCTGCGGGACTTGCGGCGCGTGCGGCAATCACTGCAGCGGGGGTAAGCGCCCAACTCAAGTGGCCCAATGATGTGGTGGTCGAGACCTCTGCCGGATTGCGAAAGTTGGCGGGTGTTCTGGTGCAAGCCGGTGGGGGAGATGCACTGGCCGTGGGAATCGGGATAAACGTTTCACTTCAACCCAACGAACTTCCCGTGCCTACGGCCACCTCGGTAGTCCTAGCCGGCGGTACGGGGAATAGAGCGGTTCTGTTGGCTGAGTTACTGGCCGGCTTGGTTGATCGGCTGGGCCTGTGGCGAAGGGATCCGCAGGTGCTCCTCACCGAATTCCGTGCCCAGTGTCTGACGCTGTGCAAGGAGGTGGTCATTGATCTCCCGGACGGACGGCAGGTCAGCGGTGAGGCAGTGGACATTGACGCTCATGGTCACCTGGTGATCGAGGCTGCAGGTAATCGGGAGACCTTCAGCGCTGGCGATGTGGTTCATGCAACGATCTAGCCATGGGATACCCACAACGATTGCTCGCGCCTGAGGAAACGATCAAATTTGAAACACGCCCCCACTGGCGGGCACTTTTTGTTCCGGCGTTCATCTTGATCATCACACTGGTGATCGCAACCGTGGTGTTGTCATGGATCGCCTCCTCGTTGCCCAATATGGAGTGGCTGCGCTGGGTGATCATCGGCGTGGCCGTGTTGATTCTCATCCTCTGGGCGGTGGTGCCATTTCTGCGTTGGGTCACCACTCAATACGTATTCACCGATCGACGCATCATTGTTCGTTCCGGAATCATCACCCGTCAGGGCAAGGACATGCCGTTGGCGAAAGTGAATAACGTGTCTTTCAGCGTGCCAGCGATGGGGCGAATCCTCAACTACGGAGAGCTCGTCATTCAATCTGCCGGCGAGAATGACGGTCTCACTATCAAGGATGTTCCAGATGTGGAAGACATCCAACGCAATGTCTACGAATACATCGAGGCCGACGAAAAGCGGCGGCGCGGAAACGACTAGGTTCACCGAGTGAACGCAGA
>JBJOIE010000156.1:0-4012 GCA_046047295.1 Actinomycetota bacterium
GGATGTTCAGGAGTTGAGTCTCTTGGGCCCAAACCTCAGGATTAACCGCTCGAAGCGTGAAGTACATGGCGAAGAGGGCCGCGAAGAACATGAGTTCGCTGGAAAGCCACACGATGGTGCCGATGGACACCATGTTGGGCCGGTTCGCCGGCGTATGGGCATAGGCAGCTGGGATAGTCGTCGCATTCGCCACGCTTGCATCCTTCCAGATCACGGCCCCCTATGTGTGCCGACCCCCCTTCCGATCATTCCTCGTGTCCCTAGGGGGTGCCCAGAGCAGAAATGCGGGATGCATGGAGGTCTAGACTTCGGGGCGTGAGTGAGCATCAGGCTGCCCCAGGCGTGGATGAATCAGACGTCGAGGAGTTCGTAGACGAGTCCCAGGAACACGAGCCTGAAGAGGTGGTTGAGCCCACCCTGTCTGTCCTTATCTATAGCGACGATCGGATCACCCGCCAGCAAGTTCAGATGGCCCTCGGGCGCCGCCCGGCACGTGACCTGCCAGCACTGACCTACACCGAGGTAGCAACCCTGCCGGCTCTTGAGCAACTCGTATCTGCCAACAAGTACGACGTCATCATCCTTGACGGTGAGGCGGTGCCGGCCGGGGGAATGGGTATTGCACGCCAGCTTAAGGATGAACTCTTCAACTGCCCGCCGATCCTTCTTTTGATTGCCCGGCCGCAGGACGCCTGGCTTGCAACGTGGTCACGTGCCGATGCAGTTGCCGCGCATCCCATCGAGGCAATGGCCCTGGCTCGGGCGATGGATTCCTTGATCCGGCCGCGCCTGCCCATCACGGCCTAATCCAGCGCGATGTCACAAAACCAGGAGTTCACCTGGCCGATGGTCCTGAACGGGATCATCAGTGGCGAGGTCTTGCCCGCCGATTCTGTTCGTTGGGCGATGACCCAGGTTCTGAGTGGTGATGCCACTCCCGCTCAAACTGCGGGATTTGTCATGGGCCTTCGCGTTCGAGGTGAAGACCCAACTGAGGTCCGTGCTCTGACGGACGTGATGCTCGAGTTCGCCAACTTGGTGCCGCGCCCGGATTCCTTGCGCGTTGTTCTCGATGTGGTGGGCACGGGTGGGGATGGTTCCCACTCAGTCAACATCTCCACCATGTCCGCGCTTGTGTGCGCTGCCGCTGGCGCCCCTGTAATCAAACATGGAAATCGGGCGGCGTCCAGCCAGACAGGTGCCGCAGACGTATTGGAAGCATTGGGTGTAGCCATCACGTTGAGCCCAGAGGGCGTTGCACGATGCGCAGAGGAAGTGGGCATTGGTTTCTGCTTTGCGCCCGCGCACCATCCCGCCTTGCGTTTTGCAGCGCCTACGCGCAAGGAACTTGGCGTGGGCACCGTGTTCAACATCCTGGGTCCGTTGACCAATCCGGGATTGGCAGATGCATCACTTGCGGGCTGTGCAAATGAGCGTCTCGCGCCGCTCTTGGCTCAAGTGCTGCATGACCGCGGGGTGAAAGCGATCGTGGTTCGCGGAACCGACGGCCTCGATGAAATCTCCACCTGCGCACCCACGCGCGTGTGGGATGCAACGGGGGATCGTGTTGAAGAACGTGAAATAGCTCCCGAAGATTTTGATATTGCCCGAGTTCCTGCCGAGTTGCTGCGTGGCGGGGAAGCTCAACGCAATGCGGAACTTCTCCGCAAGGTAATCGATCCGACTGCTGACCTAAATGCGGATCGGGCCGCAGTTGCCGCAATACGCGATGCGGTGGCACTGAACGCCGCCGCCGCGCTCGTTGCTTTCGATGCAGCATGCGGGGGAGATACATCGCACTCGCTGGTGGAGCGTATTAATGCAGAACTTGAACGTTCACGTGCTGCATTGTCATCAGGGCAAGCGTGGGCAACCCTGCAGCGATGGGCACAATTCAGTTCCGCATTAAGCGGTTAAGGAAATCCTGGTTGCGGCGCGCGCCAAGGGCCCTGCTGGTCGAGTGCCCGCTTCATAGATGAATGCATCCAGTGCGTGGCGGGCATCTGCATAACGTTGCAGCCAGGAACCGCCAACCTCACGTGGAAGCGCAAGTGGGTTGGTGAGATGTACTAGACGCACACCGTCGCTCTCTAACCAGGACATCAAATCAAGGGCTTCTTCTGCAGTCCCGGCTGGCAGGGGTGAGGGTTGAGGCTCCACGTGCGCCGCGGTGATCCTCAGCGTTTCCACGATGGGCTTCGGGTCAACGCCTGGCGCGGAACATCCTGCACCGGCAAGCGAGCCATGCTTAATAACGTGAATATCCCAACCACCAGCATCCGTGACCTGAGCAGCGACTATCTCGGGCTCGCGAGCAATGATTGCCAATCGATGCGTGCGCACACTTGCCGCCAAGTACTGCGTGAGCTTCTCTCTCCAACGCGCAGCTTCTTCGAATCGATGTTCATTCGCGAGTTGATCCATTCGATCCGTGATGGCGTGAATTACATGTCCAGTATCGCCTTCTAGCGCTGATCGCAGATGCTCCACCGCCACCGCATAATCCTGGGCGTCGTGCTCCTTGCGGCACGGGGCAGCGCACTTGCCAAGTTCGGCGAGCGCGCAGGCCGCCGTGGTCCGAGTGGGCCGAGCTGCAAGTTTGGTGGTGCACGTGCGGATAGGGAAAACGAATTCCAAAGCATCAGCCACCATGCGCGCGCCTGCATGCGAATTGAATGGGCCGAAGTAGAACGCCCCTGAAGCCGTATCTGGCAATACGTTCTTAACGATGCTCAGACGAGGGGCGACTTCACCCGTGAGTTTGAGCCACGAAGGTTCACTCGCGCGCCGTGATCGGCGGTTATATCGAGGCTGCTCACTCACGATGAGCCGCCGTTCGCGAATTCGCGCTTCCAGTGCGGTGGCACACTCGATGGCTCTGACAGATGTTGCGATGGTCACCATCTCACTCATACGGCGACGCTGCTCACTCGCAGTGAAGTACGTCTTTACGCGTTGACGAATGTTGCGTGATGTGCCGATGTAAAGCGCACGGCCATCACGATCCTCAAACACGTACACGCCTGGCCCGGTGGGCAGCCCATCGGCTAGATGACGCTTAGTTCTTTGGGCTGTGCTGACGCGGCCTGTGAAGGCGCGCAGATCGGAAAGATTCGAAACGCCTAGATTTCCCACTCGTGCGATGAGGTGGTGAAAGACTTCTGTGGTGGCACGGGCATCATCAAGTGCGCGGTGATTGGGTTCGATTTCAGTACGGAAATAGGCAGCGAGCGTGCCAAGCTTGCAATTGCGCACTTCATCGCGTTGAAGCGCAACGCGCGCTAGTCGAGCGGTATCAACCACCGGACCATGGGTCCAGATCAAGTCGAACTTCTCGCAGGCCGCATGCAGAAATCCGAGATCGAAAGGCGCATTGTGAGCAACGACGGCCGCGTCACCTGCGAATTCAATGAACATCGCAACTGCGGTAGCCACGGACGGCGCCGAGGAAACATCAGCGTTGGTGATGCCCGTGAGGGCCGCGATAAAGGGCGGAATAGCCATTCCAGGATTCACCAGCGTGGTGAATTCGCCAAGGAGTTCGCCACCCCTGACCTTTACGGCACCAATTTCGGTGATGGCGCAATCCCGGCTACTGCCACCGGTGGTCTCTAAGTCCACGATCACGAAAGTGGTGTGAGCGAGGGAAGGCTCAACGTCACTGAGCAGCAGTTGCCCCTCTTTCGCCCTCATTCAGCCAACCCTACGAGGGGACTCTGACCATCGCTAGGGTTTGCCCATGGCCTTTCAGCTCCCAGATGAACGTAGCCGCCTCCGTTGCGCCCACTGTGGCAACCTCACCCGATTTGACGTGGTGCGAACAACTCGCACCCGGGAGTTCTGGCATGCCGACATGGCCGGTGATGTCACCGTTGACGAGGTGACTGTGCTCTCAGAAGACGTGGAAGAAGTGGTGTGCCGCTGGTGTTCGGCGGCTGATCGGGTCGAGGTAGTGGCTAGGCCGGAATTCGGCGGACCGAACACTGAAGCACCGGGCGACGGTGGGGTCTGA
>JBJOIE010000157.1:0-8365 GCA_046047295.1 Actinomycetota bacterium
GGCCGATCACGGCATCGTCGAAGACCACTGATCCATCAATAGTGGTGTTCTCACCTACCTGGGAGCGAGCCCCGATGGCACTCCCCCCAGTGATTCGAGCAGTTGCCGCCACCCATGCACCGTCGAGAATGAGCGCATCGCCATGCTCGGTTACGGCCGGCGACGGAGCGTTCCCCAACACCAAATCGCGACTGCCCTGTGCGAAGGACAGTGGTGTTCCGAGATCAAGCCAATATCCAGAATCCACCACGCCGGATACATGCGCCCCTGCTGCGAGCAGACCCGGGAAAGTCTCGCGCTCCACCGAAACCGGGCGGCCGGTGGGAATGGCGTCGATCACCGATGCTTTGAATACGTAGCAACCCGCATTGATCTGATCGGTCACGATGTCTTCGGCTGATTCCGGCTTCTCGAGAAAATCGGTCACTCTGCCGGATTCGTCGGTGGGCACGAGCCCGTAGGCCCGCGGATCATGGACCCGCGTGAGGTAGAGGGTGACATCAGAATTCGAAGTCACCTGGTGGTCCACCAGGGCTCGGATATCCACACCGGTCAACACATCACCGTTGAAGATCACCACCGGGTCATCCCCGGTGCTCTGCAGCAGTGGGCGAACGTGCCGGATCGCACCGCCGGTGCCCAGCGGTTCATCTTCTGTAGCGATGACTACTTCGATGCCGAGGTCTGTGCGATCAAGGAATTCGCGGAAAACGTCAGCGCGATAACTCGTTGCCAAGATGATGCGGGAAATGCCAGCTTCACGCGCTCGGAGAATCTGGTGCACGGTGAAGGGCACACCGGCAACCGGCAGCATTGGCTTTGGCGTATTAATGGTGAGGGGTCGCAACCTTGTTCCCTGACCACCCACGAGAAGGACGGCTTCTGTCACGTAGGCAGCCTGCCACACAGCCAATGGGCCGCACGGTCACCGCGCCTAGCATGTGCGCGTGTTGGATATCTGGACCATCGCCGGGCAGCACCACCATCCCGCAGCACCGCTGATCACGTGGATTTCAGCCGATGATGGCGCACGCATCGAGCTCTCCACATCCACCGCGCTCAATCACATGGCAAAAATTGCCAACGCTTGCGCGGATGAACTTGATATCGAAGCGGGCACTCCTGTCTTTGTGGATATCTCCTGGCACTGGCAATTACCTGTGTGGCTTGGCGGCCTCTGGGCAGCAGGGGCTCACGTGGTCACGGACGCGCGCACCGCTGAAGTGGTGATCACCGATGAGGTACGTGCCCATGTTCACCCAACGTTCAAGCCCTGCTACGCGGTATCGCTACACCCATTCGGCCTTGACATCACATCCCCTTTGCCAGCAACGTGCATGGATGCAACGCAAATCGTGCGCATTCAACCCGATGCACTGATGTACCCCCAGAACTTCTCCGCCGCCCTGGCCTTGGACGAATGGGATCAACACCGCATCATGGAATCCGCCACAGCATTGGCCGGGGAACATTCCATCGCGCCAGCTGCCCGAATTCTTGCCACGGCCACATCAGTGGCCGTGGATCAGCAATTCCTGGTGGCACTACCACTGCCATTGAGTTGCCAGGGCTCGCTCGTGATGTGCGAACGCGCCGATGAGACGCTCATTGAATCGGAACGCGTTACCCACGTATGGACGTGATGCCCTAGCTCACCGTGACGGTGATCTCCGGGCTCGCACCTGCTGCTTGCTTGCGATCAATGGCAACCAACCGGTAGGTGTACGTCGCCCCTGCTGGGGTGGCCTTCTTGATACGGAAGGACACAGCGCCGCGGGCATCCGTCTTTGTGCGATCCACGTTGACCCATTCACCATTGACAAATGCCTGGCGCCACACCGTCAGCCCTTTCTTCTTGGGCAAGACGCGCGCCTTGATGACCACCTTGCTACCCACGGGAGCGCTCATGTTTTGTGGAGTCTTCAGCCGCACGGTGCGCGGTGCCACACTCGGTATTACGGCAACCGTGAGCTGCTCGCTGATTCCGATGGGCTGCTTCTTGGCCACCACGAGCAGGCGTTCAGTGGTACTTGTACCCGGGGGCCACGCCTTCTTTGTGGTGAAGCTGACCACTCCCTTGGCATCGGTGCGCGCCTTCGCCACGGTCTTCCACTCGCCGTCGACGAGCTGCTGGCGCCAGACCATGCGCCCCTTCTTCTTGGGAAGTACCCGGGCCTTGAGCGTGTACGAGGTCAGCGCCTTGGGTTCTAGTGCGATGGGTGAACGCATCTTCACTTGCGTCTCGTACTCGGGTTGTTCATCCGCAGGTGGTGCAGCCACCGCGCCAGGATCAGTTAACGCCGCACCCGTGGCACCGTCAATCGCCTGGATGTACGCGGATTTCAAGCCCAACGAATTGCGCAGTTCGGCCCCACTCTTGGATACCTGACTGCCGTCAGCAAGGGTGGCCACCACCGTTTTCGGCACACTCGATGCATAGCGTTCGGTGATGGCCAAGGAGAACACTTCTCCCACTCCGAATGCCTGCGCCATCTGAGCCTGCGGAACTGTGACCGACCACGATCGATTCGGGTTGTCTTCGGTAACGGACCATGGATCGGCAACGGCCTGCACATAAGGCAGATCGCCGCCCCAGGCATCGCGGCTGGCGTGGGTGAATCCGCCATTGGACGAGGAATAGAACGCCGTAATGGGTGCACCGTTGAACAGGATCGCATTGCCAGTATTCGGTGAAGCATGCGTCGCGTTTACCGCAGCAACCCACCGCTCACCCTTAGCACCGCTTTCCTTGGCAAAGCCGGCAAATGATTGATCCGAGTACGGACCCGAGCCATCGTCCACATGGCAAGCACATGCACCGCGAACGCCCGAAGAAATCTTGGAAAGCGCGTAGGTGCGCGCTGCCATTGCTTGCACCTGTAGTGCGGCATCAGGCCAGGAACTCGAAACCTCAGCTATGCCGTAGAGGTACTCATCATGTAGCCGCAGAACATTGACCGCATTAAGGGATCCCGCGCTCGGCAATATCTCCACCGTTCCATAACGGAATCGGTGACCAGGGGAATCAAAATTGGTGCCCTTATTCGTCACATTGACGACGGTTGCGCCGGCACCTGCTTGACCGGGATCTCGGGTACCGGCCCACTTGATCACCACATTTGGCGCTACACCCAGATCAGCTGGCGCACCGCCGGTAATGCGCGTGGCGCGCACATTTCCACCTTCATTGCTGAACTGGAACTCATCGTTAGGGCCACCGACCACCACGTTGCCACCAACGTTTACTTCGATTCCACCACCATCACCAGCCAGTGCTTCGCTACGCACGTCAATGCGCGCCTTGCGGTAATCGATGTTGACGCGGATGTCCATATCGTCTTGCACCGGCGCCACATTGGTGCCTTGGTAGTAGAACGTGGCAATACTCGCCGGGTCATAGCCCGCCTTGGCCATCGCCAACGCTCCGTACTGTGAGAGGCCCACGCCGTGCCCATAACCCGCGCCGGTCAAGGTGAACGCCTCCGGTGAACCACAGGGATCCGGGGGTGATTCATTTGTGGCAAGTACACGTCCGGTGCCCACCCAGGGATACAGCGGTTCGCCATTGCTCGTAGCGTTCATCGTCACCACGTACGCACCCGGCGGAACAGGATTTCCCGCATCGTCGCGCTTATCCCAATCAATGCGCACGTCACCCGGCGCGCTCGATGCTCCAGACATACTGCGCACCACCGTGCCGCAGCGATTGGATATCGAGACATTCCAAGTAAGTGCGCCGTTAGACCATGTGGTGATGGGCACCGCATCACCGCTTCCCCACGCGGCTTGCCCAGCCGCGGGGTTGACCATGGTGGCCCCGAGTTTGGCGCCCGCGGCAGCACGTATTGCTGGTAATTGCGCGCTGAGGAATTTACCGGGGCACGCCGTGGACCCGATATCACCGTGTCCACCCACCACCGCCGCCGTGGCCTGTTGCCCCTTGGCGTATTTCGAGGTTCCCGCGGATGAGGATGACGTCAGCACCGTGGTGCCGTTGGGATCGCGGTGGTTCATCGCCATCTTCCAGGCGATCACAGACGAGATCGCATCCGTCACCGCGGCCATTTGCTCCGGCGGCAGGTTGTCTTTCTGAAAGTTCCCGAGGGCTGAAACCGCGAAGGTCTCATCATTGAACCCTGCGGTGTGACCACCGATCACCGCTTTGTCCACTCCGCCGCCGCGACCTTCATAGATTCGGCCGTAGCGATCAACAATGAAGTTGTAGGCCATGTCCGAGTACTTCAAACCCTTGACGTACCAGTTGTAGAGATTGCGCACCTGCTGCGCGGCTTCTTCCGGTGAGTAATTCGTGGTGGATGTGGTGTGATGAACGAATGCCGCCTTGATGGTGGGTGAATAGCTCGCCGTACCCCTGCGCAGGCTCTCATCGGCCCCCCACTCGGCTCGACTGATGATCGCCGGCATCGGGGCAGAAACCGTGCTCGCCTGCACAGTTGCGAGCGGCAGATCACCTGCCATGCGAGGTTGCGGGAGTTTGGCGTCGTCTTCGGTGACCGGGTTATCCACCAGGGTGACCTCAGCACCCTCGGGCGCCTCGCCACCGGGAGTATCTACGCGCACCTGCACACCGTCCGCGCCACTGGTGAGTAATGGCTCGGTACCAAAGCGCGCGGACTGCGCTTCTGCGCTCTCGGGATCGGGGCCGTGCTCACTCAGGGGCAGTGGCTGCCATGCGCTCCAGCCTTCGTCCTCGCGCACCCGCACCAGAATCTGCGTACCTTCAGCCAGGGGTTCATCACTGGAAATTCCCACCAGGCCAAACTCACCCACATCTGTGGCAGTCAGTGCTACCGCTGTTTCCAATGTTGGCAGTTCCTCTGCCGAATCATGGATATCTGCCGCTGAATGGACGTGGACTTCCCCATGCGCTGGTGCCAGGCCCAGGGATGATTCGCCATGGGGATCGAAATCGTGGGAGTCAAAGGAGGCCATGGCCTCGTCGGCTGCGAGGGCAACATCGGGTACGAGTCCGCTTAGCGGAAGGGATCGAACCTCAGCCTTAACCGGCTCGCGCATCACAGGCGTTGGGGCATCTCCCCCCACCACAGGGACGATGAGCCCGGCCCCGACCACGCCAAGGGCAGCCACCCCGGCAATACGGCGCCCACCACGTCCCCGGTGAAGCATCCCTACTAACCCTCAATCCTCATAGCTCGCGCGGATTCACCCACGCCCTGACCGGCCGAACCTCGGACGCGTCGAACTCCTCCACGGTGCCATGTCCCACCCGTATTTCTGGGCTTATTTGACCCCGTGTGTCACATCTTTCACAAAGGAACCAGCGTGAGGGGCCGCGCGTCCCACAAGCACAGTCACAACAGCGGCCTACCATGGCAACGGAATTTCGCCCCACAAGTCCCGGAATGATCAAGGAGAGCTGGTGAGTCAACGCCGCTGGCCGCGCGTCGTGGCCGCCGTGGTCTCCGCCCTCGTCCTCGTGGTCACCATCATCGGTGCGGGAGTCACCTCACTCATGGGGCAATTGGGTGGGAATATCACCGCCCTCGACGTCTCGGACCAGACCGGCACCGTGGTGGAGGAAACCGAATCCCTCGTGGTGGATGAGGAAACCGGCGAGCAGACCCCCTTCACCGTGCTGGTCATGGGCAGCGATAGCCGGATCGGCAAGGACAACCGGGGCTATGGCAAGGCCTCGGATTACGGCGATGTCGAGCGCTCAGACACAACGATCCTGCTCCACGTAAATGCCGATCGCACCCAAGCCCTCGGCGTGAGCATCCCCCGCGATACCTGGATCACGCTGCCTACCTGTACCAACGACGGCAAGGACGTAGGCGGCTACGCAGGCCGATTCAACGAGGCCATGGTGGTCGGTGGCCCTGGCTGCGTCATTAAGGCCGTGGAAGAGATGAGCGGCCTGAAGATCGATAACTTCATGGTGGTGGACTTCGGCGGCTTCAAACGCATCACCGAAGCGGTGGGTGGCGTTGAGATTTGCCTCGAGGAACCGGTGAATGATCCCAAGAGCGGGTTGAAACTCTCTGCTGGCAAGCACGTGGTGTCCGGGGAACAAGCACTTGCATTTGTGCGCGCCCGCAAGACCCTCGGCGATGGATCCGACACGTCCCGCATCCGCCGCCAACAGGCGTTCCTCTCCTCCATGGCACGCAAGGTGCTCAGCAGCGATGTACTGCTCAATCCGGCGGCTTTGTTCTCCACTCTCAACGCCGCCACTGAATCACTCACCACGGATCCACAGTTGGCGAATACGGACAACATCGTGGAACTCGCGGTGAGCATGAAGGACCTGCGCCCCACCAACATCACCTTCGTCACCCTGCCGTGGCGGCCTTCTGGTGATGGCGCCACGATTCTCATAAATAAGAAGAAGGCCAAGGCACTCTGGGACGCCATGAAGAACGACACTCCGTGGCCACCCAAGTCGTCGGCCGATCAGCCCTTGCTGAAGGCAAGTCCAGAATCAATTCGCGTGCAAGTGATCAATGCCACCGGAACAAAGGGCGAGGGCAAGAAGATAAAGAAGATGCTCACCGACGAGGGCTACCGAGTGGTGGGCGTGAAGAACGATAAGACGGGTGAATACACCACCTCACAAGTTATCTACGATCCCCGCTGGGACGTTTCAGCCAAGACGCTCATCTACGCAACCGGTGCTACCGGCGTGGAAACGGGAGGCAACGGCCAAACGATGAAACTCATCGTGGGTCCGGATTTCACCTCGGTCAAGAGCGTGCAAGTGAGTGAGGCGGCCGGTGACCTCACGGCCAATGTCAACACCGCCGATGAAAGCTTCTGTGCTTCCTAGATAACCGGCGGCCGCCCGGCCTTCGTCATCTTCCACACCGTGCTCCAACGCATTGGTCTGCGCTCAGCCGGTGGATCCTGTATCCCCTCGCGAATCCCGGCGAACCAGGCACGAAGGGCATTGCGGTCATGGACGCGGGCAACGGTGATACCCATCCAGGTACCCACGTACATAGGTTCAAGCACCTTCGGCAAATTCCTGCGAGCCAGCCACACCCGGTTGCGTGCATTCATTCGGTAAAACTCTTCATGGCGCAATGGGTTGATGACCGGGTGGTACACCACAAGTTCCGCCGCGTACCAGGCCACGTATCCGGCATCCCACACCCGCCACACGAGATCAATACCTTCGTGGGCGTAGAAAAACTCCCCCGGCCAACCACCCGCTGCATCAAAGACTGCTCGGCGAATCACCGTTGCGCCCTCCCAGAGGGAGGTAGCCGGGCCTGAAACCGCGGGATCTCCGGTGCGCAAACGGGGAACCCAGCGCCCGGGAGCGGCTTTGCCGGTGGGATCCACCACGCGCGGCTGAATCAGACCGAGTTGTGGTTGGTGCATGAAACGCTCAATCGCAGCGTGAAGAAAGAACGAATCGGGCAACCACGCATCATCATCAAGGAAGAAAAGGATGTCGCCATTAACTAGGGCAGCCCCAGCATTTCGGCCGGCCGGAATACCCACATTTTCAGCAAGCCCATGTCCGCGCACGCCCTCCGGCATGCCACTGGGATTCCAACCATTGCCCACAACCACGATGTCGGTATCAACATCTCGCTGATCGAGCACGGAGCGAATCGCACGAGCTAGATCCTCGGGGCGCCTGCCCATCGTGAGGATCACCACTCCCACGCCGGGAAGACTCATGTGCGCAACTTGCTCGAGGACAGAATTGCAACTAAGTGCCCGAGCACCGTGATCAACCCGAGGATCACGAGGGCAACGAGAAGGAACTGCGTTGCACCGAGGCCACCTATGAACACATCAGCAACAGCAGCGATAAAAATGAGAATGGTGAGCTCAACGGAATGGAAGGCCCGGTAGAAGGGGAAGAGGCGGGCAAGGGATCGAAGCTTGCGCACCCCACCAGAAAGCGGCGCCCCAACACCTTCCCGATCCTCGAGTTTGGGCATGTTGTTATAGGCCCGGGAAACGTGCACCATGTCATTTAGTGCCTTGTTGTAGAGAATCAGGACGGCTAGCAGGGCACCGAGCAACGGGTACGCCGAATCGAGCCAACCCGAGTCTGGAAAGCCTGCCGCACGCAAGCCGAGGGCGATGGGGATCAAACCCTCCGTTGTGTAATGACCCACTCGATCGATGAAGACTCCCGCAGGACTGGTGGTCTTGCGCCATCGAGCAACTTCGCCATCACTGCAATCCCAGAGCATCTGCATCTGACCCAGGAGCAGCGCGAGCGTGGCACCAGCCATCCCCGGGATGAGGAGGACGAGCGCGGCCGACATCCCGGTGGCGACCATGAGCCAGGTGACCTGATTGGCCGTGATCGGGGTAGCCAAGAGAACACGCGTGAGGTACGGCGAGAGTTTGCGCAAATAGA
>JBJOIE010000158.1:0-5087 GCA_046047295.1 Actinomycetota bacterium
CACATCAGTGGAATTGATGCTGCGGCTTTCCACCTGGCCAACCGCATCAATGTCCTCGAGAAATGCAGAGAGATTCGCTTGGGGAATGCGGGCGGTCAGGGTTGCCTGCTGGTCTCCGTCATATGGCGTGAGTGCCTCGTTGGCAATGGTTCCGTCATAGGTGGAAACAACTGCCTTCAATTCATCAAGGGACTCGGAGACATTAGATACCCTGATATCCACGTACGCAGAAGTGATCATCTGCTGTTCAACCTGAGTGCGTTCTGCGCCCATGGGTGCCTCATTCATCGCACCGGCATCAAGAGGCGCCGATTCCTGCATCGCCATCTCCGTAGGTGGCAGGGTGTAGTCGCCTCCGCCACTCCCGCACCCCGCAAGGACAAGGGTGCTAGCGAGCAGTCCGGTTGCCACGGCGCCACGGATCAGCCTCTGAGATGTCTTCACGTTGGTCCGACGCGAAGGTGTTCACCGCGGTTGCGGACTTTCGTCACAATTGGGCTACGGAATTCTCCGCGAGAGGCGCCAAGCGCCGGCGAACGAGATCACCCGAGCATCGCGCACCCTCGGATTGCTGCGCGTGGGCGATCTCGATATTCCACACCTGACCAATCTCGGGTGAGGAGTGGGCGATGGCCCACGGGTCAGCTACCCCAGCAGCCAGGCTCTCCACCGCCGCCGCCTCAGTGCCATAGCGGCGCTGCAGGTGTTGCCAGCGCTCGCTGGTAAGGGCCGTCCGTGATACCTGTGCCAGCGGTTCGGCACCCACGAGGGGGATCTTCTCCGTGACACTACGAGGTGCGCGCTTGCCCATCAGATATGCAGCCACATCATCAACTGCGTCAGCGGCCATCACGCGATAGGTGGTGTATTTACCACCCACGATGGCGAAAACCCCGGGTGCCAGTTGGGTGATGACGTGTTCACGCGATACCGATGTTGATTTCTCCGCGTCTTCAGCGGGCAGCGGCCGAAGGCCTGCATATGCAGCAATGACGTCTTCGCGCGAAATCGGCTCCTCGAGCACGTAATTCGCCTGCTCAATGAGATAGGTGATGTCTGCCTCGGTTGGAGTTACGGATGCTGGATCACCGGAAAAATCATCATCGGTGGTACCGATGATCCAACTGTCCTCCCAGGGCAGGATGAACAGCACGGACTTTTCGGTTCGGGATATCACCGCATCGTTCAGCGCAATCCGATCGCGCGGAATGAGGATGTGTGTGCCACGGCTGGGCCGCACCAAGGGTGCGTGCGCAAAGGCTTCTGCCCAGAGATTCGTCCAGGCGCCAACCGCCAGGATGATGCTGCGCGCCCAGATGAATATCTCTGAGCCGTCAACCTCCCCATCGCAACCGCGTGGTTGCACACGCACCCGCCACAGTCCCGAGGGATCTTCGATGATGTCTTCGCAGGTGGCGTAATTGGCCACCAGTGCACCGAATCCCTGCGCTGTGCGGACAACAGCAACCGTGTGCCGGGCATCATCGATCTGAGCATCACTAAAGCGCACCGCACCGGCCATCCCATCTGCGCGGAGGCCTGGCGCTTGTTCGGTGAGTTCACTCCTGTTGAGGTACCCGCGGACCCTGCCTTCTAGCGAGCCGCCACCGGCGGTGGCGAGGAGGTCATAAAGAGCCACTCCCGTCTGGGCATATGCCAAGCGCGGATGTGTGGCCACCGGGAAAAGGAAATCCAAGCGGCGGGTGAGGTGTGGGGCGATAGTGGTCACGAGCAGGCGCCGTTCGCGCAACGCCTCGTGCACCAGAGAGATGTGCCCCTGCTCGAGGTAGCGCAAACCGCCATGGGCCAAGCGGGAACTGGCACTGGATGCTCCAGTGGCGTAATCCCCGCCTTCGATAAGACCTACGCGAAGACCACGGGTTGCCGCATCAAGTGCGCTGCCCGCGCCAGTAACGCCACCGCCGATGACCAGTACATCCAAAGCATTCTGCGGTGTGGTGTGTGCGAGAGCGGTCAAATTGCGGGCACGCGTGTGCTCATTGAGATGGGTGTTGTAATACCTATAGGTATTCATGATGCGCTGTCCCTGCGCGCCACGTGGGAGCGCGCTGCTTGTTCATGGGCAACCTCTTGCGCGAAGTTTGCATCGAGGTGCAGCCCAGTCACGCGCACGGGACCAGGAGTGGTGTCAACATGCACCGATGCCAGAGTGAGTGCGCGTTCCCAGGGGCCCTGGGTATACCGAACGCTTTGGGTGCGCTCATGTGGCACAGCCGCGAGATGGCGAGTGACTCGGCCACGACGAATTGCGAAAACGTGCTCATCCCAGGCAACGGCGAGCTGCTGCCACTGGATGGGTGAGCGGCGCCTGGCGCGGTCCGGAGCGCGATGCCAGTGCAGTGCCTCCACGTTGAGTTCAGGAAGTACACGGGCAACGAGCGCACGAGCTAGTGCAATCGGTGCCACCGGGGTGAGAAGGGTTTCCTGATTCTGGCTATTTCCGTCACTGCTCTGTTTGCCTACACCAGCAATATTGATGCGCACGCGAGTCCACGCCCATCGGCGCCACAGCAGGGGCTCAACAAAATCAATGGACTGCACGCGCCCCGGTGGGACGGTGCGCGTCTCCGTGCGAAGCAGCCCATATTTCAAGCGCAGGCCGTCGGGGGATTCGGAAATGGTGAAGCCGTAGTAGCGGAGGAACTCGGCAATCACAATGACGATAGGCGCCGCACCGGTGGCGAGGGCGATACCGAGTCCGGCCCAGCCTTCGGTGAGATACGAAATAAATAAGAGGACGGCGCTCACGAGGAGTAAACCCAAGGTGCTCGAGCGCAGCAGCAGGGAGATAACGAGATCTCGCGTGGCCACCCGAAACAGTTCATTCTGCGGCGCCTCCGGTGTGCGCGCATGCAGCCCGGCCGAACGGGCAAGAACCTCACCGCGAATTTCACGGGCATCGGCCAGTGTCAGGTACTTCAGTTGCACGCGTGAGTTGTCTTGTCCGGCAACTTCGATCACAAGCGCCGCCATGGAAAAGATGCGTGCGGCCAACGGCTGGATCACATCCACGGCCTGGATTCGTGAAAGTTGCACCCGCCGTTCCTGGCGCATCACAACTCCAGAGCGAACACGAAAGTCGCCATCGGAATCGAACCAAAAGGACAGGTTTCGCCATGCTAGGTACTGATAGCCGGCAACGAGTGCACTGAATAGGAAAGTCAATATCGCAAGGCCCAGGAGAACCGTCGCGATGCTGCCAAGACCGGGAATGAAATTCATCCAGGCAAAGCCGCTCGGTGCGGAGAAGGCGATGGCCACGCCGATCATCGCGGGAACAACGGCTACCGCGTGCACCAACGGAGTGAGGGGATGCACTTTCCGGTGGCCCTGGGCATCCACCAGGCGCGAACCGGGGAGGGCAATGCCCAGCCCTAGGTCATCGCCGATATTGCTTTCCATCACAGGCCCGCCGACCGACTTTCACCCTGCCGTGCCAATCGGTCACGCAGATCTGCGGCACGTTCGGGCAGGAGCCCGGGAATCTTGGCATCTGTTGTCGCCGCCGCAGTGTGCAGTTGCACGGTGGTCACGCCAAATGCCCTATCAATAGGCCCCGCGGTGACGTCAACGAGCTGCATCCGGCCATAAGGCACGATCACCAAGCGGCGAAACAGAATCCCGCTGGAGACAAGCAGGTCATTTTCCCGCTCGCAGTAGGCGAAGGAACGCACGCGGCGGCCGATCAGCCACCACAGCCACAGGAAAGCCACCAGGGCAACACCGGCATAGAGCCACGGCACCACGGTGGGAATCTCGGGCAGGAGTAGTAGGGCAACCAACCCAGCCAAGACCAGGAGGTAGACCAGTCCCAGTACCAGGCGCCGTGCCCCCACGAGCTTGGGGGAGACAGGAACCCAGGCGTCTGCGGAGGTGAATGCTGCGTCAACGGGAGCCATACGTCCATTCAACCAAGGGACCTAATCCGATGCCGAAGTGGCAGACCTGCTGCGCCGGTGACTAGGCGGTGAAGCTGGCGTTGTGTGTAGCCTGCAGGTGTGTCTGTGGTGGATGAACTCGCTGCCGGGAAATACATCTCGCTCACCACCTATAAGAAGGATGGAACTCCTGTTCCTACGCCCGTGTGGGTGGGGCAGTTGGGTAATCACTTGGTGGTGACAACCCAGGCGGAGTCTTGGAAGGTCAAGCGTGCGCGCAATAACCCTCGGGTACGCGTAGCGGCCTGCGATATGCGAGGCAAACTCACGGGCGTGGCATTTGATGGCACCGCGGAGGTAGTCACCGGTGCAGAGGCCGCGCAGATTGAAGATGTGATTGCGAAAAAGTACGGCCTGATGTTTCGTCTGATCACCTGGTGGGAGAAGCGCAAGGGTGCTCACGTGCGAGCGGGCGTGGTGATCACTCTGGATCCCCTTACCTGATCGCCTGCCGCCAATTCCCAGCACCCCCTAGGCCGCTGTAAGCAGCCCCTCGCGCATACTGGTTGGGTTATGCGCTCACACATTGCCCGCCGAATACTTACAGCCCTGGCACTCGTAACACTCTCGGCTGCATTCAGTGCACCCGCCCAGGCGGAGCCACAGGTAGATCGGGTTATTGCGCAGGGTCTGGAAGTTCCGTGGGGGATCGCATTCCTACCTGATGGTTCTGCCCTTGTCTCCGAGCGTGACAACGGAACGATTCTGCGCATTGATCCGAAAAAGCCAGCAGGGAGAAACACCACGAAGATCGGCATGGTTGCGGGTTCACAAGCCAGTGGTGAGGGTGGATTACTCGGTTTGGCCCTGAGTGAAGGCAGCCCTTCATCACCGCCGAAGTACTTATTCGCTTACACCACAACGCGAACTGACAATCGCGTGATCCGCATTGATCTCAAATGGTCCGGCTCTGCTGTCACCCTGGGTAAGCAGACGCCGATACTCACCGGTATTCCGAAGAACACGTACCACAATGGCGGGCGCCTCCTTCTTGGAGACGCAGACACCCTGTATGTAGCCACGGGTGATGCAGGTGATGGAGACCTGTCGCAGGATCGCACCTCCCTCGCGGGGAAGATCCTCCGTATCACCTTCGATGGCACACCAGCTGCCGCCAATCCTGATCCC